>NZ_JAMZBE010000032.1:0-29375 GCF_024158645.1 Halomonas sp. 707B3 | reverse complement strand
CCCCAGTTAAACCAAAGAGATGCCCACCCGCCAGTACGGCAAAAATAACTGCTACCGGATGCAGGCCAATCTTATCGCCTAATAGCTTCGGCTGCAGCACCACGCTTTCAGCCACTTGCCCCAGACCAAACACGGCAATGACGCCTAGTAGCGCCCACCACGTATCAAACTGAAACAGTGCCACCACCAGAGCAATTACTAGCCCGACGATAAAACCTAAAAACGGCACGATGCTCACTAGCCCAGAGAGCACGCCAATCAGCAGGCCAAAGTTAAGCCCCAACAGGGTTAAACCCACTGCGTAGATAATACCCAAGCAAAGCATGACCAGCAGTTGACCGCGTAAAAACGAGGCTAATACCTCATCACAGCGACGTGCCAAGCGAAACGTATCGTCCACCCACTGGCGAGGTACTAGATTCGCCATATTGTTAAGCATGCGCTCCCAATCCAGCAGCAAATAAAACGTCACCACAGGAATCAGCGCTACATAGGTGACCCAAGAGACAAACGCCATACCCGAGCGGCCAATCTGGCCTAACGCCTGGGCAACGTAACTACCCGCATCACGCCAGTTTTCAACCAGCGTTTCACGTACATTGCTCAGCTCGGAGGCGAGGTCATAGCCCGTCCACTCTTGCACCTGTGGAGCCAATACGCCTTCAATCCAGTTAAGCACGCCCGGGAGCGCTTCGCCCAGTTGCTTAATCTGTTGCACCACCAGCGGAATAAGAATAAGTAAGCTCAGCGCCAGAACAATCATCAGGACTAAAAACACGCTGCTGACTGCCCAAGTACGCTTCATTCCCAGGCGTTGGAAATAATTGGTCAATGGGTCGGCCAAGTACGCCAATATCAACCCAGCAATAAAGGGCATCAGTACTGCATCGAGAAAGTAAACCGTGCCAACCAGCGCGACAAGTAGCGCAATTCCCCACCTTGAGTTTCTCATTCCACGCTCCTTCCTGGATATACGGTCAGCGGTAATGCTTGAATAGTAACAAAAGTTGCTCGCAGCGCACCTGATAACGCGTCACATCGATGCGACTTACGTCGCTGAGTGATACAATCGCACCCCGTTATTGCTCCGGCACTGGCTACTTGCCAGCACAATCGCATTGCAGCTTTGCATAGGCTTCACAGGACCTGTCATGACCGAGACCTCTCCCTCCCAGGCTACTCCCTCTCTCAGCTACAAAGACGCAGGCGTCGATATTGATGCCGGCAACGCCCTTGTTGATCGTATCAAGCACGTTGCCAAGCGCACATCACGCCCTGAAGTGATGGGTGGCCTTGGCGGTTTCGGCGCACTGTGCGAGCTGCCCGCGGGTTATAAACAGCCGGTACTCGTCTCAGGCACAGACGGGGTGGGCACTAAACTGCGTCTGGCAATGGATCTTGGCAAGCATGACACTATCGGCATCGACCTGGTAGCCATGTGTGTGAATGACTTGATCGTGGCGGGTGCCGAGCCGCTACTTTTCCTGGACTACTATGCCACGGGCAAACTGGATGTGGATATTGCTGCCGACGTAGTGACCGGTATTGGCGCTGGCTGCGAGCTAGCAGGCTGCGCACTGGTAGGTGGTGAAACCGCAGAAATGCCCGGCATGTACGAAGGCAGCGATTACGATCTGGCTGGCTTCTGCGTAGGCGTTGTCGAGAAGTCTGAGATTTTGGATGGCAGCAAAGTCGCTGAAGGCGATGTGCTGCTCGGTCTGGCCTCCTCTGGCCCCCACTCCAACGGCTACTCGCTGATTCGTAAAATTCTAGAAGTCAGCAATGCTTCCCTGGAAGAAACCGTTGACGGCAAGCCACTAGGCGATGCCTTGATGGCCCCTACGCGCATCTATGTAAAATCACTGCTCTCCATGATGCGCGGCACCGACATTCCCGTACATGCCCTTTCGCACATTACTGGCGGCGGCCTGCTGGAAAATATCCCCCGCGTTCTACCAGACACCCTGGCAGCACACATTGACCTCACCAGCTGGCAGCGCCCTGAAGTGTTTAACTGGCTGCAGGCCAAAGGCAACGTCAACGAAACCGAAATGCACCGCGTGCTGAACTGCGGTATTGGTATGGTCATCGTGGTGCCCGCAGAGCAGGCAGCGAACGCTAAGGCGCACCTTGAGGCCCAGGGCGAGACCGTTTATCAAATCGGTCAGATTATTCAGCGCCAGGACGAGGCGGTCGTACTCGACCACACCCAAGCGAGCCACAACGCATGAGCAGCACCGACTACAGCAGCGACACCCTAAACGGCATGACGCCTGATCCTGTGGGCGCACGCCGCGTGGTGGTACTGATCTCTGGCAGTGGCAGTAATCTACAGGCGCTCATTGATGCTCAGCGGCATGACCGCTTGGGCGGTGAGATCGTTGCAGTGATCTCCAACGAGCCCGATGCCTATGGCTTGAAACGTGCCCATGAAGCAGGCATCGAAGCGGTAGTACTTCCCCATCGTGAATACGATAGCCGCGATGCTTACGATGGCGCGCTGATCAAGGTGATAGAACGCCACGAGCCAGACGTTATCGTTCTAGCGGGCTTTATGCGCATTCTAACACCGCGTTTTGTACAGCGTTTCTTGGGGCGGATGCTTAATATTCACCCCTCACTGCTGCCGGCTTACCAGGGCTTGAACACCCATGCACGTGCATTAGCTGATGGCGCCTCGCACCACGGCTGCAGCGTACACTTTGTCACTGAAGAGCTCGATGGCGGCCCCGTTGTGCTGCAAGCGGAGCTGCAGGTTAGCTCAGATGACACGGTGGAGACGCTAAAGGAGAAAGTCCACGCGCGCGAGCACCTGATCTTCCCGATTGCGGTGCAGTGGTTCCTGGAAGGACGCCTGCAGTACAACGCAGAGGGTGCCACCATGGACGGCCACCCGCTTCCGCCGTACGGCATGCGCCTCTCCCATGCGGATGCCGCTGAAGAGCTGGATGAAGAGATCGACGACGCCTAATCTCTCAGAGCCTCCGTTAAAAAAAAGCCTTGCCGCAGTGATGCGGCAAGGCTTTTTTAGTAGCACAGAAGGCGTATTAGGTACGCGGCAACGTCACGCCACGTTGGCCCATGTACTTACCACCCCTATCTTTATAAGAGGTTTCACACACCTCATCCGACTCCAGGAAGAGCATCTGGGCGACGCCTTCATGGGCATAGATCTTCGCGGGCAGGTTGGTGGTGTTGGAGAATTCCAGCGTCACGTGCCCTTCCCACTCAGGCTCCAGCGGCGTCACGTTGACGATGATGCCACAGCGCGCGTAGGTGGATTTGCCCAGACAAATGGTCAGCACATTACGCGGGATGCGGAAATACTCCACCGTCCGCGCCAGCGCAAAAGAGTTTGGCGGAATGATGCAAACATCGCCCTTCACATCGACAAAGCTTTTGTCGTCGAAGGCTTTAGGGTCAACAATCGCCGAGTGAATGTTGGTAAATACCTTAAACTCATCGGCGCAGCGTACATCATAGCCATAGCTGGAAGTACCATAGGAGATCACCCGCTGATCGTTCACATAGCGCACCTGCTCTGCCTCGAAAGGCTCGATCATGGCATCGCTCTGCGCCATTCGGCGAATCCACTTGTCTGATTTAATGCTCATCGGTTACTTCATCACTCGCTAAAAGAAATCGTAGGGCCGCCGCTTTGGCTAGCGCTGACGGACTGCGCTACTTGGCTGGCAATCTCGGCAAAGGTACGGCTAACGGCACTGTCTGGCTCGGAAACCACGCTTGGGCGTCCAGAATCTGCCAGCTCGCGAATCGACAGGGTCAGCGGCAAACGTCCCAACACGGTAGTGTCGTACTCCTCCGCAATACGGTCGCCACCGCCAGTGCCAAAAATCGCGGCTTCATGGCCGCACTTCTCGCAGTGGTACAGGCTCATGTTCTCCACCACGCCCAGCACAGGCACGTTCACTTTGCGGAACATTTCGATGCCTTTACGGGCATCCAATAGCGCGATGTCTTGCGGTGTCGTGACGATCACAGCACCAGATACCGGCACTTTCTGCGCCAGCGTTAGCTGGATGTCACCCGTGCCCGGCGGCATATCGATCAGCAGAAAATCCAGGTTATCCCACTGAGTTTGGGTCAGCATTTGTTGAAACGCACCCACTACCATCGGGCCACGCCATACCATGGCATCCCGCGTGTTAACCATAAACGCCATCGACATGGCCTGAATACCGTGGGCTTCCAACGGCAGAAACTTATTATCTGCCGCCGCCTGAGGACGCACACCCTCTTCTACACCCAGCATTTGTGCCTGGCTGGGGCCATAAATATCTGCATCCAAAACGCCTACACGATAGCCCTGTGCAGACAGAGCCAGCGCTAAATTGACGGTCACGGTGGATTTACCAACGCCACCTTTGCCGGATGCCACTGCCACAATATGTTTTACACCATCCATCAATGGCACTCCCGTTGTTTGTTTATCGTGAACATGGCGTGAATGATACTCCTCAGCGGTCTATTTCTAAACCAACAAACAAAAGCGGATGTGGGAAACCCCACATCCGCTAAAGGAGTTATCAACTCCCGGAAGCCACGGCGCCGTGCTTAGTTGCTGCTTTGCTGGCTCTCTTCAGCCGCTTGGGCATCTTCGCTCTCTGCATTGCTGTCATCACCAGCGCTATCTTCTTGGTCCTGGCCTTCGTCCTGGCCTTCCTGATTTTGCTGATCTTGTTGGTTTTGCTGTTCACCCGTTAGGCTGGGCACCTCACCAGAGGCAGCATCTTCTACGTTTAAACGCTCATCCAGCGTAGAGAGTTCATCGCGCCACTCGCTCAACTGTGTTTCTAAACGTGCCAGCTGCTCTTCACGGCTCTCGATATCGCTCTCGACCTTAGCCACTTCATCGCGACCGATATCCAGTGCCACCATCAGGTCGTCCATTTCAGTGCGAACCTGCTCTAGGCTTTGCTGTTCTTCTTCGCGCAGCTGAGTTAAAGAGTCCACTTCTGATTGCAGCGAGTCACGCTCTTCCACCACGTTATCGCGCTCATCCTGCAGGGTTTGCAGCTCGCTCTCCTGGGCAGCAATTTCCTCTTCAAGCGTCGCTAAGCGCTCATTGGCATCCGTCACTTGGGTTTCAAGATCGCTTAGCTTGGTTTCAGCGGCGCCTAGCTCTTCAACAGCTTGCTGACGCTGCTCTTCAGCTTCCTGACGAGCAGACTCTGCCTGCTGACGAGCGTCCTCGGCACTTTGACGAGCTTCTTCAACCTGCTGAAGCGACGCCTCCGCCTCATCGCGCTCACTTACCACTTGCTCACGCTCTTCACGAAGCGACTGCAACTCGCTTTCGGTGCTGGCAAGCTGCTCTTCCAAAGCAGTGACTTCCTGCTGCAGCGTTTCACGCTGGCTTTCTAACTCTTCAAGACGAGACTGTACGCTGCTGACATCTCCCTGAGCAGACTCAAGGCTGGCAGTTGCCTCTGCTTGCTGCTGCTCTAAAGACGCCATTTCATCGCGCATGGCGGTCAAATCAGCTTCGGCCTGCTCTACTTCCGACAGGCGCTGGCTGAGCTCAGTATTCTCTTGCTCAACGCTGGCGAGCTGCCCTTCGAGCGCCTCTACACGCTCCTGGTGGGTGCCTGAATTGGATTGCGCCATAATGGCCCAGATCACCGCAATGGCTGCAATACCGGCAATACCTTTGACCCGGTTATCCTTAAACAGCGTTTTCATATCCGGCTTGTGGCCTGGCGTGTACTGATCTGAACGGTTTTCTTCTGACATGCTGCGTCCCTCTTTTTGCTTGGCTGCTGGCGTTAGCAGCGTTAGTGGCAAGTAGCACGATAAGTGAATGATCGTTTTTTAAAAGTGTTCTTTACTAGCATACACAGACAATTACATAACGCCACCCGGCTTGGCTCTCAAAACGCTCAACCATCTGTTAAACGTGCATGCTTACCCTCTGAAAAACCAACTGCTGTTCCGCTATCGGTCTCAAACCATGAAAGCGTCCGGTGCAGCGATACCACGCTACCAATTATTAACAGCGTGGGTGGCTTAATGTCACCTGCTAAAAAGCCATCCGGCAAATGCTGTAGTGTGCCTATGTGGGTTCGTTGCTGTTGTGTAGTGCCTTGCTCGATCAGTGCAAGAGGTGTTGCTGGGTTTAACCCATGAGCAATCAGCTCCTGACAGATCAACGTGAGATTGCTCAACCCCATATAAAACACCAGCGTTTGGCCAGGCTGAGCTAAGGTGGGCCAATCTAGGGTAAATTCGCCATGCTGAAGATGCCCGGTCACAAACCGCACCGACTGCGCATGGTCGCGATGCGTCAACGGAATGCCCGCATAAGCTGCACATCCGGAAGCGGCGGTAATGCCAGGCACTACCTCAACGGGCACATTAGCGGCGACCAGCGTCTCAAGCTCTTCACCACCGCGCCCAAAAATAAATGGATCACCGCCTTTCAGGCGTACCACCTGCTTTCCTTGCCTAGCCCACTCTACCAGCGATTGATTGATATCCTCCTGCGGGACGCTATGGGAGGAGCGCGCTTTGCCCACGTAGTAGCGCGCGGTCTCTGCGGGTAACAGTGCCAAAATTTCATCGCTAACCAAGCGGTCATACAACACGACTTCCGCACTCAAAAGTCGTTTGTAAGCCTTTAACGTTAATAAATCAGGGTCTCCTGGGCCAGCCCCTACCAAGCTAACGCGCCCCTGGGAACGCGGCGTCGCTTCAGATGCTGTTGCCGTAACGGCGCCCGTATGTAATTTCTGCGTAACCAAAGCGACCACCAAATAGAATTAAAATATTTTTTAATATTTCAAAAAAGAATAAAAAGCATAATCCGCCCCAACTTTTGTCATTTTTACGGCAAAACAACAAAAATGGAATAGATAAGCAATTTTTAATTACCAAAAAATATTAAAAAAAGATGAATTGTCAGCAAAAGCTTACATATTGTTTACGATTTTACCGCTAATCTTCACGGCTAAATTACAACAGGCATAAAATTGGAGATTCACGCATGCCCGTGAATGATGCACCTGTACCTCCTGTAGCCATTCCTCAAAGTGCTGATACCTTAGTTCCACATATCCCTGGGGTGCTTTTTCAATTCTATCGCTCCCATAGCGGCCATATGCACTTCCCTTACCTAGAGGGCGGCGGCATGGCGCTTGCTTATGTTGACAGACAGCAGCTAGCGACCAATGCAAGCCAACTAATCGAACAGTTGACAGGTAATGATCACCCTAAGGTGATGTCAGCCATTGAGCGCTCCGCGCGCTGGATGCTGCCGTTAAATACGCGTTTCAGGCTGCCCTTTCCTAAAGCAAAACCGCACTGGATCGCCGTTAGCGCTAACCCCGAGCCAATGGAGTCGGGGGTACGCTGGAACGGCATTATGCTGGATATTACTGACCAAGTGCTGGAAGAGCTTCGCTTGCGCAAACTAAGCGATACCGACCCGCTGACCGGCCTACCTAATCGGCGCAAACTGATGGGGCAATTAACCCACCTCACATCGCTGAGCACACGCCACGGTACGCCGCTTTCGATCATGATGATCGATATCGACCACTTCAAACGGCTCAACGACCGCTGGGGTCATCTACAAGGTGATAGCGTTCTGGCACAGCTAGCCGATGTGACGCAGTCACTGCTTCGCTGTGAAGATATGGTGGCAAGGCTAGGGGGTGAAGAGTTTATGGTAGTGCTGCCGCTTACCTCGCTGCAGCAATGCCATAAGCTTGCCGACCGTTTACGCCACACCATTGCAGACTACGATTTTGGCATTGGCCAGGGTAACATCACACTCAGCATTGGTGTGGCTGAATATCGTTGCGGAGAGCCACTGGTGAGCCTGATCGAACGGGCCGATCGAGCGTTATATAGTGCAAAGGATGTTGGTCGTGATTGTGTCTGCCTTCTACCCTGATAGATGAGTCAACCTTGGAGGCTAACACCATGACATCTCTTGCTCAGTCGCAGTGCGAACCCTGCAGTGGTAGCGCTATACCGCTCTCTTATGACGTATGCCAAGCGCATCTTAAGGCGCTTCCAGAGTGGCAGATTATCGAGCACGATGGCATCATGAAGCTGACGAGACAATTTACGTTTCGTAATTTTGCTGATGCGCTAGCGTTTAGCCAGCGTGTTGGTGATGTCGCAGAGCAGGCTGGCCATCACCCAGTATTGGTGACCGAATGGGGCAAAACCACGGTGACGTGGTGGTCCCATAAAATAAACGGCCTGCATCTTAATGACTTCATTCTTGCCGCCAGAACCGACGAGGTAGCCGAATAAATGTTTGAGCAAATTGAGCGAGTCCCTGGAGATGCCATTCTCGGGCTGATCGAAGCTTTCAAAAAAGATACCAACCCGCAGAAAGTGGACCTTGGTGTTGGTGTATACCGCGACGCCGCTGGCAACACGCCGGTCATGCGCGCCGTCAAGGAAGCAGAAGCTCGCCTGCTCAAGAATGAAACCACCAAAACCTACATTGGCTCCCACGGTGCACCCGCTTATGGCGATGTCGTTCTGCCGATGGTATTAGGCGCTGACTCTGCAGTGCTAAAAGCCAACCGCGCCAGCGCTACCCAGTCCCCTGGCGGCACCGGTGCCTTACGTCTGGCAGCCGACTTTATTGCCAGCCAACTGCCAGGTAAAGGCATTTGGGTCAGCGACCCCACTTGGCCGAACCACCACGGTATTTTCACCGCTGCAGGCATTGAACTGCATAAGTACCCCTATGTAGATGCCGACAACCGTTTAGATTTTGATGGTATGTTGGCCGCGCTGAAAAAGATCCCCGAAGGCGATGTAGTGGTATTGCATGCCTGCTGCCACAACCCGACCGGTTTTGATCTTTCTCAGCAGCAATGGCAAGAAGTGCTGGCGGTACTGAAAGAGCGCCAGTTGTTGCCACTCGTCGACTTCGCTTACCAAGGTTTCGGTGAAGGCCTTGATGAAGACGCCTATGGCGTTCGCCTGCTAGCTAAGAACCTGGATGAAGTGATCATCACCAGTTCCTGCTCCAAGAACTTTGGTATTTACTGTGAGCGCACGGGCTGCTTGATTCTGGTCGCTAAAGACGCCGAGCAGATGGAGAACGTTCGCTCCCAGGTGGCTATTGTGGCCCGTGAAAACTACTCTAACCCGCCAGCCCACGGCGGTGCGATTGTCAGCGAGATTTTGCATGATGCAGAGCTTTCTGCCATGTGGCGCGAAGAGCTGACCGAAATGCGTGACCGGATCAACACGCTGCGTCGTGACTTCGTCGAAGCCCTGAAGCCTTACGGCCTGGATGAGAAGTACGCTTGCGTTGCCGAGCAGCGCGGCATGTTCTCTTACACCGGCCTCACGCCGGAACAGGTAGATCGTCTGCGCGACGAGTTCGGCATCTATATGGTGCGCTCTGGCCGCGCGAACGTAGCAGGCTTCTCCCATGAAAATCTGCCCTACCTCGCCAAAGCCATTGCTGCGGTTAACGACTAACCAACAGCATACGCTATCCACGCCCAGGCCAAGCGCCTGGGCGTTTTTGTTGGTAACAACTGGCTATTTCGAAAAGCCATAAGATTATCAACCCCTTGGCAAATGTTGTGTACAATTGCGCGTTCGCCGCCAGAGCCTGGGGCGCCCGTGCGGCGCTCGTTGCAAAGCAACGCTTGACCGATTAGTCAAATCTTCGGCACACTCAGCGCTGCCTTGTATACAACACACGATAACCAAGAGGCCTAACATGGCGGCTGCCAACACTCACTACCCGTGGTACAAAAAAGAAGATACCGACGCCTTCTTCGCGCTCTTTCAAAACAATATTGCCAACTTCGTTATCATCGCGATTACGATGTTAGGCATGGGGTTCCCCACCTCAATTGTTTACGGCCAAGTGCTCCCCGGCGCCGCAGTTGCGGTGATGGTAGGCAATTTTTATTACGCTTGGAGTGCCGCAAGACTTGCTCGCAAAGAGAACCGTAGCGACGTCACCGCACTCTCTTACGGCATCTCTACCCCGGTGATGTTTGTTTTCCTCTTCGGCGTATTACTCCCTGCCAAACAGCTGACTGGAGACGCGGAACTGGCCTGGAAAGTAGCCGTGGCCGCCTGCTTTATCAGCGGTGCTATTGAAGCCGTGATTAGCGTGATTGGCCGCTGGGTGCAATATCACCTCCCCCGTGCCGCCATGTTGGGGGCAGTCGCGGGCGTAGCGCTGACGTTTATTGCCGGTGAAATGCTGTTCAAAACGCTGGAAATGCCCGTCATCGGCTTGTTGGTACTGGGTATTATTATTGTCGGTTTGGTTGCCCGGGTTAGCATGCCCTTCAAGCTGCCCACCTCACTGTTTGCCATTGTCGTTGGCACCGCCATGGCCTATCTGATTGGCGATGCGGGTAGCGAGCGATTCAGCGATGCCTTCACTCATTTGGGCTTTTACCCGCTGCTACCTAACCTCGCCTGGTTTGAAGGGCTAGGCCTGCTGTTTACCGGTATGCTGGCCGTGCTCACCGTCGTGCTACCGATTACTCTCTATAACGCCATCGAAACTATGAACAATGTCGAGGCAATGGAAGCCGCAGGGGACAAATACGACGTGCGTGAATGCCAAGCGGTAGACGGAGTAGGCACCATGATCGGCGCGCTATTTGGTGGCGTATTCCCAACGACGGTTTATATCGCTACGGTGGGCGCGAAATGGATGGGCGCGGGTCGCGGTTACAGCCTGCTCAACGGTGCCGTCTATGCACTGGCCACCATGTTTGGGCTGATTGCCGCCCTGGCCGCCATTATTCCGGTCTCCGTCGTTGCCCCCATTCTGGTATTTGTGGGCATGTCGATGATTGCCACGGCGTTCCAAGCTAACGATACCCGCTACTACCCCGCCATTGCCCTGGCAATGCTGCCCTACTTTGCCAACTATGTAATGACGCGCTTTAACCGGGGTGCAGGCGAAGTTGTGAGCGATATCTCCAGCGCAATTGTGGTGATGGGGCAAGGCGCTATGTTTATGGCCATTTTCTTGGGTGCCATGACAGTGTCTGTGATTGATCACCAATTCCGACGAGCAGCCGCGTTTGCTGTGATAGCCGCAGGCTTCTCGTTTGTCGGCTTAATGCATGCGCCCAAACTCGCTTTTAACGCCGCGCCGGAATTTGTGATGGGCTACTTAGCCATGGCCCTGCTGTTTACGTACTTCTCGTTCCAAGAAGCCCCCCATAAACGCTAAGCTAGCCTGACGCTCCCGCCTGCCGATGCGGGCGGGAGAGGATACGCTTCAGCAAGACCCACGCCGTTAGCCCGGCCAGTAGGTTGCCGATAGCTGCACCAGCAGCGAGGCCCGTCCAGCCAAATAGCTCTGCCCCTAGCCATAAACAGGGCAAGTAGCAGATAAACAGCCGCGCACTGGAAAGCAGCATTGCCCTAAGCGGCCACCCCAGCGCATTACCCGCCGATACGACCAGCATACAGACACCAAGTGCTGCGTAGCTTGGCAGCATAAAGCGAATCAGCAGAGCAAGTTCACTCTGCACCTCTGGATTGCCCGCCAAGGCCATGGCCACCCACGGCGACGCTAACGCCAGCAGCACGCCAAGGCTTAGCTGCCAAATCACGGCCACTTTTAATGCTAGGCGCATAAGCTGCTGAATTTGCCCCCAATCCCCCGCGCCATAACAGCGCCCCAGCCAAGGGGGTAGTGACATGGTCATGGCAAGAATCACCATCAGCGATAGCGTCTCAAGGCGACTCGCTAACCCCCACGCCGCTACTTGGGTGTCGCCTAAGCCCGCCACTGCGGCAATGGCAAGCATTGCCGCCAGCGGCGGCATTAACTGGCTGACCATCGCGGGAGCGGCAATGCCTGTAAAAGGCCGCCATGAGCGCACAGCTTCTTGCCCAATATCATCCATAGTCGCCCACTGACAGCGCCGCAATTTAGCCCCTGTTAGCAACAGCCCAACGGAAAACGCCACGGCAGTCGCCCACGCTGCCCCCGGAAGCCCCCAACCTTCCCAGCCACCTACACCAAAAATAAACAGCGGATCGAGCGCTAGGTTGATCAGGCTACTGAGCACCATCATCTTGCCGGGCATGCGTGTATCACCGTGAGCACGAAAAACGCTATACATAAAGTAAAGCAGCGCCCCTAACCAGGCAGAAAATAGCTGAGGCCCCCAGTAGGCACGAATATACGTCAGCGCCGTTTCGTCCGCCCCCAGCAGCTGAAAGAGCGGCACCTGAAGCAGCCATAACGCCACTGCCAGTACGGCAATCACCGCCCCACCAGCAATCAGCACCAGACTGGAGAGCCGCTTGGCCCTCGCCTGCTCTCCTGCTCCTAATGCTCTGGAAATCAGCGCGGCGATGGCAATGCCCATTCCCACCTGTATACCAATGATCAAAAACGACAGAGGAAAGGTAAACGACTGAGCCGCCAGCGGCGCAGTGCCTAAACGTGCGATAAACGCACTGTCCACAAGCTGAAAACCCAATAGCGCCAGTACGCCAATGGCCATCGGCCACGTTTGCCGCCATAGGGTTATCGCCAACTCGCGTTGTTGCATGACAGCTGCCAAAAACTGACTCCTTAGCGTCATAAATGTAGGAATACTAAACGCAAAAAACGCCACCACCCGTTAGGGTGGCGGCGTTTTTAAACCGTATCGCTTACTGGCGAATACCTTCAAACGTCACGTACAGCTCAACTTCGTGCATAACTTCCGGGAAATCGCTCATGTTAATACCGAAATCGCCGAGGGTAAGCATCGTGCTGCCTTCAAAACCTGCACGGTAATTGCCCCAGGGATCTTCACCTTCCCCCATCAGCGTTACCGGCATTTCGATCTCTTGAGTCTGACCATGCAGCGTTAGCTCACCGGTCACAACGCCTTCATTGTCGCCGGTAGATTCAAAACCGGTAGAAGTAAACGTCGCCGTGGGGAATTCGCTGGCATTCAGGAAGTCACCACTCAAGATGTGACGGTCACGCTCAGCATGATTACTGGTCAGACTATCAATTTGAACTTCCATTTCGACAGAAGAAGCGTCCAGATCGTCAGCATCGTAAGAGAACTGGCCGTCGAACTCTTCAAAGCTGCCCAGGATGTAGGAGAAGCCCAGGTGGTTAATTTTGAATTGAACGAAGGCGTGCTGGCCTTCCGTATCAATCTGGTAGTCCGCTGCCTGTGCTTGGCTCAAAGGAACCATCGCCGCTGCCGCTACGGCCACTGCCATTACGCTTTTCTTCATCATTATTTCCATCTCCTTTCTTTCCTTTATGGGCACTGTCGGCGTTGCCTCTACCTTACCCGACAGCGTTCAAAAATTGTCACCCAGCAATCAGAGGCTGGTTCGGCTATAGCGGGGGTTTACCATCCGACTCAGCGTTGTATGACGATACCGGTAGTGATGTACTAACGCTGCCAGGGCATGACCACCCGCCAACAGCATTAGCGCAATCGCGCTATACCAATGAACCTCCCCCGCAAGGCTTGCCTGATTCGGCAGATCGTGCAGCACCGCAGGAATCTCAAACCATCCAAACACGCTAATACCGCGGCCATTCGCTGTGGAAATCAAATAGCCACTGGTCAACACAAGCAGTAATAGTACATAAAGCGCTATATGGCCCAGGTGAGCAGCAGCTTGCTCTAAGCGGCTGCCTTCTCCCGCAGGCGTGGGCTGTGCAAAACGCCATATTAAGCGGCCTACGGTCGCCAGTAGTAACAAAATACCTATCGAGCGATGAGCCCAGGGGCCTTGGTTATACCAAGGATCGTAATAACCCAAACCGGTCATCCACCAGCCCAAAATAAACAACCCAATGATCGTCAGGGCACTGAGCCAGTGAAAAAGAATACTAATGACACCCCAACCGCTGCGTGTGTTCCGCAACATCCTTGATTCCCCGTATAAAACTGCCCGCAAGGGTCTGCCCGCTCGTTTCGTAATGAGCATACCGTTTCACCGGCAAAAACTCTGCTGAAAAAAGCAGAATACATCGTTCGTAAAAACCATTGGTTATGTCGCTAATGATTCTGATGCTTCTTCACAAATTCTCCACGACATGTCCCAAGCCTAGCATCTTAGACGAAAGTTTAAAAAATCGAACAAACCCAGCAATTTTAATCAATTTTACTATTTGTTTAGCGCGCTTATTATTAGCGCACGTTCTGACACGACACATCACAACGCTTTTAAACGAATCCACTATTTATAGAGAGTATGACCCATGAAAAAATTGACCCTTATTTCCGCTATCGCCCTAACATTGACCTCTACAGCGGCTCTAGCCGAACAAGGCTCTGCTGAGCTCAATGAAATCGTTCATGCCAGCTCTTCTGTGAACCACAGCACAGAAAGCTTAAACCTGACGCCCGCTGATCTGACGCGTGTGAACGGTGATGCTGCTAAAAACACCGTTATCGAGCCTAGCTCTGAAGCGCATCACTCAAACAGCAACAATGACCAGATTGCGCAGTCTGACCTGCCGCACCGCAACGCCTCCTAAGACAGGTAAGCGCTGCTGTCCAACGCAGAAAACGCTTAGCTTCTTAGATGACAAAAAACCCACCTCTCGGTGGGTTTTTTATTTAGCTTAAACCAATGCTACTTACTGGGCAGCTAGTACATCTAGGCCTCGTGCCAAGTCACGTTGAATATCTTCCTGGCTTTCAAGCCCAACGGCCACACGAACCAAGCCCGGCGAAATGCCTGCCGCCGCTTTCTGTGCGTCCGAGAGACGGCCATGCGTGGTGGTTGCCGGATGAGTAATAGTGGTTTTTACATCACCTAAGTTCCCGGTAATGGAAAGCATGCGCGTGGCATCAATGACCTGCCAAGCGCCCTCTTGCCCACCTTTCACCTCAAAACCGAGCACCGCACCAAAGCCCTGCTGCTGCTGTTTCGCTAACACATGTTGAGGATGTGCTTCCAGCCCGCTGTAGTAGACGCGGTTGACGGCCGGGTGCTGATCTAGCCAGAGCGCCAGTGCCAGTGCGTTTTCACAGTGCGCTTTCATACGCAGTGAGAGGGTTTCCAAGCCTTTGGTGAAAATCCACGCATTAAACGGGCTCATGCAAGGTCCACAGGTGCGCACGACACCAAAAACTTCTTCCAGCACGTCATGCTTGCCTACCACGGCTCCGCCTACTGCGCGTCCCTGACCATCCAGATATTTCGTGGCAGAGTGAATGACCAAGTCCGCACCTAGCGCGATAGGCTTTTGCAGTGCGGGGGTCAAAAAGCAGTTATCAATGGCGAGCAGTGCACCGCTACGCTTGGCGAGCGCCGCCAGCGCAGGGATATCCGCCACTTCGGAAAGCGGGTTTGAAGGCGTTTCAGCAAACAGCAGCTTAGTCTTAGGGCTGATCGCCTCTTCCCACGCGGCCAAGTTGGAAAGCTCCACATAGCGCGTTGTGATACCGAACTTGCCCAGATACTTATCAAACAGGCTGACCGTGGAGCCAAATAGCGAACGAGACGCCACAATCTCATCGCCTGCCGAAAGCAGTGCCAGCGCCGTTGAGAGAATGGCTGACATGCCAGAGCTAGTCGCCACGCAGCGTTCACCACCTTCAAGCGCCGCTAGACGGCGCTCGAAAGTATGTACGGTAGGGTTCGTAAAGCGCGAGTAAACATTGCCTGGCTCTTTACCACCAAACTTGCGTGCCGCCTCGGCAGCACTCTCGTACACAAAGCTTGATGTGGGAAAAATGGGTTCCGAGTGCTCCTGCTCAAACGTGCGGTGGTGGCCCGCGCGAATAGCGAGCGTCTCAAGCGACCACTCATCCTGATGGCTATCTTCGTGCATGGCAGAGCCCCTTATTCCAAACGCGATTTCAAAATGCTAATTATTGCACCACATACACATTTCTCCTGCGGGCCACTTGGGCACCGCAGGCAGCGTGACACTTAATCGTCCAGATCGTCGTCTTGATTATGCATATCGACCAGCGCGTGGTCACCCGCGCTCTGATCTTTTGCTGAATCGTTACGGCTGGCTTCCAAGACGGCCAAATACGCATCGTCAATGTCGCCAGTGACGTAGTTACCGTCAAACACTGAACAGTCGAAGGCTTCCATGTCAGGATTTACTTCGCGGCAGGCGTCTTTTAGATCTTCCAGATCCTGATAGAAGATGCGGTCGGCACCGATCAGCTGCCCAACTTCCTCTTCAGTACGACCATGGGCGATCAGCTCAGACGCCGCTGGCATATCAATCCCATAAACGTTGGGGTAGCGAACGGGCGGCGCGGCAGAGGCAAAGTAAACCTTACGCGCACCGGCATCTCGCGCCATCTGAATAATCTGTTTGCAGGTGGTACCCCGTACGATGGAGTCATCCACTAGCAGTACATTCTTGCCTTTGAACTCCACATCAATGGCGTTCAGCTTTTGGCGTACCGATTTTTTACGTTGGGTTTGACCCGGCATAATAAAGGTACGGCCAATGTAGCGGTTCTTCATAAAGCCTTCGCGGTAGGTCACGCCGAGATGCTGAGCCATCTCTAGAGCGGAAGTACGCGAGGTATCGGGAATCGGAATAACCACATCGATATCGTGATCCGGCCACTCGCTCAAGATGCGATCACCCAGCTTACGACCCATCTGCATCCGCGTGCCGTAAACGTAAGCACCGTCCAGGATAGAGTCAGGACGCGCCAGATAAACATGCTCAAAAATGCACGAGCGTAGCTGTGGGCGATCTGCACATACCTGGGTGTGTACTTGCCCCTGCATATCAACAAAAATCGCTTCGCCGGGGCCAAGGTCGCGTTCCAGCTCGAAGCCCCCCACGTCCAGCGCCACCGACTCAGAAGCAATCATCACCTCTTGGCCATCAGCATCCTGACGGGTACCAAACACCACCGGACGAATGCCGTGAGGGTCACGGAAGGCCACCATACCAAACCCGTTAATAATCGCGACCGCCGCGTAGCCGCCTTTGCAGCGCCGGTGCACTCTACGAACCGCATCGAAAATATCCTCAGCTTCTAAATGCAGCCCCTGCTTGCCCAATTCATGGGCGAACACATTCAACAGCACTTCCGAGTCAGAGCTGGTATTGATATGGCGAAGATCAGTGGAGAACAGCTCCTGTTTCAACTGCTCTGAGTTGGTCAGGTTACCGTTATGAGCCAGGGCAATGCCGTAAGGAGAGTTAACGTAGAAAGGCTGTGATTCTGCCTCGCTGGAGGAGCCTGCTGTCGGATAGCGAACGTGACCAATGCCCAGGTTGCCTTTCAGGCGTGCCATGTGGCGAGTATGGAAGACGTCACGAACTAATCCGTTACTCTTGCGCAGTAGGAAGCGTCCCTCATTCCAAGTCATCATTCCGGCAGCGTCTTGGCCCCGATGCTGAAGTACGGTCAGGGCATCGTAGATTCCCTGATTTACTGCCTGCTTGGCCAGAAGGCCCACTATACCGCACATTCCAGTTACCTCGCTTTAATACCATGGCTTACTGACGCAAGCCCGTACGTTCATCAAACTGACAAGCACTGGCGCTGGAAGCAGCACCAGCGGAGAATTTTCTGGCAGCTCCCGTTACTCAACCTCAGGGGCGCTGCTGGAGGGTAGCGTCGGCTGTGGGCGACGCAGTTCAGGTAGCGAAATATCGCGCAGCGACTCAGGCGGTGTCGGCAGCTCCCGCTCCCACTGGTCTAGCTGGCTGACCGCCCAATCGCGAAGCTCAATAAAGGTTGGCCGTAACGATGCTTGCTGCCAAGCCTGGAGCTCAGCCAGCGGCGTTAGGGTAATCAACACAGTAGCCACTAGCAGAATCACCGCCCCGCGGGCTATCCCAAAGGCAGCACCTGCAAATCGATTCAACAACCCCATGCCAACCCATTCAACGGCCGCATGCACCACGCGAATAACAATGCCACATAACAGAATGACGGCAAAAATCACCAGAGCAAATGCCAGCACTAAGCGTGCATCAAAGCTCTCAATAAAGCCGCTCATTAACTCTGCAACGGGCTCCGCCAAAACACGTGCGACCATTAACGCAACGACCCAAGCAGCTAAGCCAAGCGACTCGCGCACGAAACCGCGCACAAAGCCCGCCAGCATCGAAAGCCCAAGAACGGCTAAAAACAGCGCATCAATCCAGGTCAATGCCATCGTTAATCTCTTACTCGAACAAGCAGACCCTGCACATTAATACGCTGTTTGATAAGCGCCATCGCTGCCTCACCATCCTCAGACGTGGCGTAAGGGCCTACTAATACAGTAGTCAGATTGTTATCACGGGCGCGCTGAAACACGCTAAAACCTTCACCGCTTAGCTGGTCGCTAATACGCTGGGCGTTGGCGGTATCACCAAAACTGCCCACCTGGACTGCCCACTCGCCCTGCTGCTGAGCAGAGGGTGCTACGGAGGCACTGCTATTGCGGCTCTCATTCGCTGCGACCAGCGCGGCAATGGGGTCTTCTTGCGGCGGAGAATCCGGTTCACGGCTGGGCTGCGAAGGCGCTTGTTGGCTAGGCTCGGCAGCAGCGGTTAGCGACGATGAACCTTCATCAGAACTAGAGCTCGCTACTTGATCTGTTTGTGGCGCCCGAGGTATTTCCTCTATCGGCTCATCCAGCGCTTCATCGGTAAGGACAGGTGACGACGGTGCAGGTGTATCAATGGTGTCAGGCATGTCAGGCACGGGCACATCTTGACGCTCCACATCCACAGGCTGTTCGATCACAAAGGTGGGCTGAGGGCGCTCTTCCCGAGGTGCGGGGTCGCTCATCAACCAAGGGACAACGATGGCCAGTAGCGCCAGCAGTATCACGATGCCACTAATGCGTTCCGTTTTACCGTATTTCATATCCCTCTCCATCAAGCTTAGCGTGCCCGCGGCGTTGCTTGCGGCAGTGGCATGGCCAGTAACTCAGCTACCGTGAAGAATGAGCCGGTGGCCAGCACGCGGTCCTCTGGGGCTAGCTGCTTGGCAAGCTTGGCAGCCCCCGCTGCGGGGGAGTCGGCGCAATAATACACGTGTCCGCCCAGCGACGTAATACGTTTGGCTAACTCGTCTGCAGAACGGCCACGCTCACCTTCAAGGGTAACGCACACCCAGTCCGTGATACTTGGCGAAAGCGCCTGAATCACACCGTCGGCATCTTTGTCGTTAAGCATACCAATCAACGCCCACTGACGACCCCCTTTTGGTGGTGCTGGCAAACGGCGGGCCACGTACTGTGCCGCATGAGGGTTATGCCCTACGTCCAAACACCACTGCCCTACCCACTGCATTCGCCCGGAGAGCGTTACCGTACGCAGCGCTTTGCGCACCGTGTTTAACTGCAAAGTGACACCTGCTAAGGCCAGCGCTTGAAGCGCCGTGGCGGCATTATCAATTGGCAATCCAGGGTCTGGTAAACCATCCAGAGAAAGCGTACTGCCATCGGCAGTAAGGCCATGCCAGCACCAGGGGTTGCCTACCGTCTCACCAGCGCTATGACTGAAGGCGGTGCCTAGTGCGTAGCTATGGGCTGCTATCGCTATTGCTGATTCCAACACGCTTGGCGGAAGCGACTGGCTACCTAGCACAGCGGGTTTTAGCGGGCGAAAAATACCCGCCTTTTCTCGCCCGATCTGTTCAAGATCGTTGCCTAGAAAATTCGCGTGATCAAGCGCAATCGTGGTCACGATAGCCACATCCGCGTCAATAATATTCACCGCGTCTAAACGGCCGCCCAGCCCCACTTCCAGAATCGCAATATCCAATGTGGCATTAGCCAAGCACCACAGCGCACACAGCGTGCCAGCTTCGAAATACGTGAGGCTAATTGAAGGCTCTTGCAAGCGGGCGTTTTCTACCTGCTGAAAGCCTTCCACCAAACGCTGGTCGCTGGCTTCCCGGCCATCCACCGTCACGCGTTCGTTGTAACGCAGCAGGTGCGGAGAGGTATAAGTACCCGCCCGCAACCCATGAGCGCGGGCGATAGCATCTATCATGGCAAGGGTAGAGCCCTTGCCATTGGTACCTGCTACCGTGATGACCTGTTTCGCGATGGGGCGCTCTAGCAACCCCATACGCTTGGCCACCAGAGAAACACGCTCCAGCCCCATATCGATCCCTACGGGATGCAGGGTTTCAAGGTGATGAAGCCATTCGGCTAAGGTGTTAGGCATTGCGTGAAGCGTCATCGCTCGTCGCGTGACGAGAATCCGCTTGAGCAGATGTCTCTGCCGCTTCCGCTAGCTGCTCTTCATTGGCCACCGGCTCAACCACCTCAGCTTCAGGCAGATCACCTTCAGCCGGGTTAGCGCTTTGATGTGTCAGCTTACGCAGCACGCCACCCACGCGGGCACGCATATCGTGGCGGTGAACAATCATGTCCACCGTGCCGTGCTCTAGCAGGAACTCACTGCGCTGGAAGCCTTCCGGCAGCGTTTCACGCACGGTTTGCTCAATAACACGGGGACCAGCAAAACCAATTAGCGCGTTGGGCTCGGCAATATTTAGGTCGCCCAACATCGCCAAGGAAGCCGAAACACCACCAAACACGGGGTCAGTCAGCACCGAAATATAGGGCACGCCCGCCTGCTTGAGTTTCTCAAGGGCCGCTGAGGTTTTCGCCATCTGCATCAGCGAGAACAGCGCTTCCTGCATACGCGCGCCACCCGAGGCAGCAAAGCAGACCAACGGAATGCCCTCTTCCAGAGCGATGGTGGCGGCACGTACAAATTTCTCACCCACCACAGCGCCCATGGAACCACCCATAAAGGTGAACTCAAACGCCACAGCAACGATCGGCAGGCCATCCAGCTCGCCGCGCATCGCCACCAGCGCGTCTTTCTCGCCAGTCTCTTTTTGCGCTGCGGTCAGGCGGTCTTTGTACTTCTTGGAGTCGCGGAATTTGAGGCGATCATTCGGCTCAATCTCTGCCGCGATCTCTTCGCGCCCCTGCTTATCCAGGAACCAGTCCAAGCGTTTGCGCGCCGTTAAGCGTAAATGATGCTCACACTTGGGGCATACGCTGTGATGTTTCTCTAATTCAGGCAGGTAGAGAACGGCTTCACACTTGGGACATTTACGCCAGAGACCATCGGGCACGCTGGCGCGACGGTCTTTACGCTGGATACGCCCCATGGAGGGCACGATCTTGTCTAACCAGCTCATATCAAAAAGGCTTCCGTGTACGTCAAGGCTTGGCAGCGCCAAGCCTGATGAGTGTCGTCAATCAATTCAGTGTAGACGATGAGGGAACGCGCTTAGGCGTCCATCGCGGTGCGCATTTCTGCCAGCACGCTTTTTAACTGCCCGGCGATCGTTTCAGGCGCATCGACGCTATCGGCAATACGGTTAACCAGTGCACTGCCCACAATCACGCCGTCGGCAACTTTTGCCACTTCGGCAGCCGTCACACCATCGCGAATACCAAAACCAACGCAAAGCGGTAAATCGGTCATATCACGCAGTGGCGCAAGGTGCTCGGCAACGTCTTCAGCGTTCAACGTTGCCGCACCGGTGACACCTTTTAGCGAAACATAGTAAAGGTAGCCCTCACCGTGGGCGCATATTGTAGCGGCACGGGCATGGGAAGTGGTAGGCGCAACGAGGAAAATCGCTGCCAAGCCACGCGCTTTCAGCAGCGGGCCGAACTCATCGGCTTCTTCTGGTGGCATATCAACTACCAGCACGCCATCCACCCCAACACTCGCGGCTTTATCGGCAAACACCTCATAGCCGATGCGCTCGATAGGGTTGAGATAGCCCATCAAGACGATGGGCGTCGTGGTGTCGGTTTGGCGAAACTCGGCCACCATTTCCAGCAGGTCCACCAAGCGAGTGCCCTGCTTCAGCGCCCGCTCACAGGCTTTCTGGATCACCGGGCCATCGGCCATGGGATCTGAAAACGGCACGCCAAGCTCAATCACATCAGCGCCCGCGTCTACCAAGGCATGCATAAAGCCAACGGTATACTGCGGTGCCGGGTCGCCTGCGGTGATGTAAGGGATCAGGGCTTTACGCCCCTGCTGCTTTAACTCTGAAAAACGCTGGTCAATACGATTCATGCTAGCCCTTAAAACTCGATGCCGTCGATTTTCGCAACGGTCATGATGTCTTTATCACCACGACCCGAGAGGTTCACCACAATATGCTGATCCGGGCGCATGGTAGGAGCCAGCACCTTGGCATGGGCCAACGCATGGGCAGACTCCAAGGCGGGCATAATGCCCTCCATGTGGGTCAGCTCACGGAAAGCTTCCAGCACCTCTTTATCGTTCGCGGCTACATAGTTAACCCGGCCCACGTCTTTCCACAGCGCGTGTTCGGGGCCAACGCCGGGATAATCTAGGCCTGCAGAAATAGAGTGCGTATCCGACACCTGCCCCGCCTCATCCGACATCAGGTAAGTTCGGTTGCCGTGCAGCACACCGCGCGGTGCATTAGACGAAAGCGGCGCTGCATGGCGGCCTGTCTCTACCCCATCGCCACCGGCTTCCACGCCGTACATGGCCACTGCGTCATCTTCTACAAACGGGTAGAAAAGCCCCAGTGCGTTGGAGCCACCGCCCACGCAGGCGACCAGCGCATCGGGTAAACGGCCGACTTGCTCTAGTGACTGGCGACGGGCTTCGCGGCCCACCACGGCATTAAAATCACGCACCAGCTGCGGATATGGGTGCGGGCCCGCCACGGTACCGATGATATAGAAGGTATTATCCACGTTCGTTACCCAATCGCGCAGGGCTTCGTTCATGGCGTCTTTAAGTGTACGGGTGCCAGACTCCACCGGGATAACACGGGCACCCAGCAGACGCATGCGGTAAACGTTGAGCTTCTGGCGCTGCACATCGGCAGCCCCCATATAGACATCGCACTCAAGGCCCAAGCGGGCGGCTACAGTGGCTGTGGCAACGCCGTGCTGGCCAGCACCGGTTTCAGCAATCACGCGCGGCTTGCCGGTCTTTTTCGCCAACAGCGCCTGACCAATAGTGTTATTAACCTTATGAGCGCCCGTGTGGTTGAGGTCTTCCCGCTTCAGCCAGATTTGCGCGCCGCCTAACGACTCCGACCAGCGCTTTGCATGATAAAGCGGAGATGGACGGCCCACGTAGTGAGCCAGGTCACGATCAAACTCGGCCTGAAAATCCGGATCATCACGCAAACTCAGATAAATCTGCTCCAACTCTTCCAGGGCAAAGCTTAAGGTTTCTGACACAAACCGGCCGCCGTAGGGGCCAAAATGACCACGGGCATCCGGCATTCGGGTCAGGTCGCTGAACTTGGTTTCAGTTGCTGAGACAGTCACAGGCATACCTCACAAGATCGCCAGAAAAGGCAAAAATGAATGAACAAACGTCTAGCGCGCCCACGTTCGCGGTGAGCCACGCATCGTAATTCTGAGTGCACGCAGGTGGTAACGCTTAATGCGTATTGGCCTGCGCCACATGACGAACAAAAGCGGCCATTAACTCGGCCTCTTTAACACCGGGGGATGCCTCAATACCGCCTGAAACATCAACCGCATACGGCGCTACCTGAGTCACCGCGGCGGCAATATTATTGGCTGTTAGCCCACCCGCGAGGATAACAGGTTTTTCCAAGGTTGCGGGGATTCTAGACCAATCAAAGGTCTCGCCAGTTCCACCCGGCACGCCCGGACGGTAGGCATCTAACAGCAGCGCTTGCGCCGCTGCGTACTCTTTTGCCGCCTCGTGCAGGTCGATGTCATCGCGCATGCGCAGCGCTTTAATCCAGGGTCGCCCAAACTGTTGGCAAAACGCCGCCGACTCATCGCCGTGGAACTGAATAAGATCTAAATGCGGCAGACACTGCTCAATCAGCTCGGCAGGCTGGTTCACAAATAGCCCCACGCGGGTCACAAACGCAGGCACCTGTGCGGCAAGTATCCGCAGGGCCTCAGGGGTAATGCTGCGGCTACTTTTCGGCCACATCACAAAACCTAGCGCATCGACACCCAATGCCACCGCTTTGGCGATATCTTCCGGGCGAGTGAGTCCACAAAATTTGATACGCGTGCGTGCCATCAGCTGGCTCATGAGGAAGTCTCCTGCTGCTCGGGTTTCGCTTGCTTGGAGAACGTCAGCCGTCGCCTTGCGGCCACCCGAGGGCTTTCCGGCAATACGCGCTCTCCGGTCCACTCCCCAGTAAAGGCGAGTAGATTCGGGCCTAGCGGCTCTTTGGGTAGCTCGAAACGCTCATCGTAGATGGAGTCGACAAAATGCAGGCCGCAGGCAGGCGCGGTCACATCCCCTTTACGGCGGTTTTTCAGCGCCAGCAGGCGCTCAATATGCCCTTCGTCCTGCACGCCACGCCCAACGCTTGCCAAGGCTCCCGCAATATTGCGAATCATGTGGTGCAAAAAGGCGTTGCCTTGAATATCGATGACCACCAGCGGGCCGTGACGCTTCACTTCCACAAAGTGCATTTGCCGCCAGGGGGTTTTCGACTGACAACCGGCGGCGCGAAAACTACTGAAGTCATGCTCGCCAACCAACGCCTGGGCAGCACGGTGCATGGCATCGGCATCCAGTGGGTCACGGCACCAGGTCACGTTAGCGCGCTCTAACACCGGGCGGCTAATTTGGTTCAAGAAAATATAGCGATAGCGGCGCCCCAGCGCCCCCAGGCGGGAGTGAAAATCGTCGGAAACCGGCTTCACCCAGCGCACGGCCACGTCTCTGGGTAGATTGGTATTCGCGCCAAAGATCCAGGCCTTTTCGGTGCGCTGAACCGGAGGGTCGAAGTGAATCACTTGGCGAGTGGCGTGTACGCCTGAATCTGTGCGCCCACTGGCATGGATACGCACCGGCGCGCCAGCCACCTTGGCTAACGCATCCTCGATGGCCTGCTGGACAGAGGCCGCATGCTTTAAACGCTGGAAGCCGCAAAAGCGTGAGCCATCGTACTCAACGCCCATCGCCAAACGGCCAGCCAGCGGTTGTGTCTCATCAAAGTGGTAGAACAGCGTCATCGAGCCACGTCATTTAGAGGATTTTGAAGGTTAGCTATTATCCCGACGTCGCGGCTCGAATGCCACCTCTTCAATCTCCCATTCTTCTTCCGGCTCTCGGCGCGGGTAAGATGGCGACGCCTTAGCATTCTCCGACGCTCTCTCACCCCATACAGGCTCATCCGCACTGCCGAAGTCATTGGTTAAAGAGGGTGGGTGGTAATCAATGTAATGCGCGCTATCGTCCTTTTCCTCTGCGACGGTCGCCGGTGGCACTTCAGCTTCTTGGGCGGCATGCTCACGGTAAGAAGCATCCTCCACCGGCTCAGGCGTCTCTAAAAATGCGGCGTTGAGGGCCGCTTCATCTTCTTCATGCATGGAAGAAGCGCCTTCCGTGTCAGCCTTGTCTTCTTCATCCTGCGTTTCCCAAAGCGTATCGCCTTCGTGATCAACAGACTGCTGGGCTGTAGGCGCTTCATCGACGAGACTAAATGACTCACTGCTTAGTGGTTCATCATGGCTATCCGCCAGCGGCTCCTCTGCTGGATACTCAAAAGCATCACGGCGACTCCCCTCCTCTTTATCGTGGGAGCCCGCAACGGGCGGCGTCTGCTGAGATTCGTCAGCAGCCATATCCATAACACTCGCTGTAGTAAAGGCAGCAGCGGCAGGCTGGACGGCCTCTCTCTCCTTTGGCGAAGCGGCAGCGCTTGGCTCAGATCGCTGGGGTGCAGGGGATGCCACCTCCTCCCACTGGCGTTCACGTCGTTTTCGCGACCAAATCAGCGCACCCAACAGCAGCGCCAAAGCAACACTGGCCAGCGGCCATTGATATGCTTCTAGACGTTCTATCAAACTAGGGGTGGAAGAAGTGTTCACAGCGGCACTGGCAGGTATTGTGGCATTGGCAGCTCGCGACTCGGCAGCCGCTAGCGCCCGCTGGGTCTCCCGCTGAGAGGCATTGAGCGCCTCGGTCAATGATGCCACTTCCTGGCGCAGCGCAGCCATTTCAGCACGCATTTGCTCGCGCTCTTCCAGCACCATTTGCAGCATGGCCTGGCTTTCCTGAAGCTGCTCAGCGAGGTCTCTAAGCGTCAGCCCGGCTAGCTCACCCTCTTGCACGACTGTTTCCTGTGCATCTTCCGTTGACTGGGGCTCGCTAGGTGCAGCATCACTGCCGCGCGCATCGGGCTGCGCTAATGGCTCAGCAACTGTTGTGCTTTCAGCCTGCTCTTCTGACTCTGTTTCTGGCGCTGATGCCGAGCGAGGGGAAGGCCGCCGCATTGCCTGAACCGCCTGGGCGGCCTGCGCTGGGGACAATGCCATTAGCTGTTCACGGCTAGGCACACGCAAGGTTTGCCCTGCTCGTATATCATCGACATTGCCCGTAGGGAAAGCAGCAGGATTACCCTCCACCAGGGCCATCATCATTTGCTGAACGCTTACATCAGCGGGCTTAATACGTTCAGCAACGCCCCATAGCGTATCGCCACTGGCAATGTAAGCAATATTACGCTCAGGTGTTTGGGCAGGGGCAGCCGGAGCCGCAGGCAGAGATTGTGATGGCACAGGCTGAGCCACTGAAGATGCCTCGGCCACCGTAGCATCAACACTGGCCGCATAGTTGGGCGGGTCAAACAGCAGCATAATCGCTTCCGTACGCCGCCCTTCAGGCGTAGTGATGGTGACCAAGAGATCCAACCATGGCTCGCTCACCGCTTGCTCAGAACGCAGCACCAACTGTGGGCCACCGGGCATATGCTGTAATTCAGCGCGCACGCTGGCGACCAGCGGCGTCCACTCTAAGCCCAGCGCGTTAAAGGCAGCTTCATTTGCTATTTCCACGCGTACATCGTCTAGCGCCACACCGGCGGCATCGACCAGCGGCACGGTGGCATCTAGCGGCGATTGCAGCGGAGAATTCACGGTGGCTTGCCCAAGCCCAACCGCTAAAGCCAACGGGCTAACAGCGCTCAGTGGCAACCACAACCACCATGCCAGCTTCTTTTTCATGTAGGGCCCCTACTGCCTGCGATTCACTGCCACGATGCAACACCTGCATTCTGTTGCGACGAGATAAGTTAGTTCGTTCTTATCATAGCGTATTTATCATGCCGTTATGTTCAACGCATACATTTGCATGAAGTCACAGATTAGAAACATAAGTCACGGCAAAAAAAATGGGAAGCTGCGAACAGCTTCCCACTTTTAGCTAGCGATTAAACGCCGGTGTTTCGCGACCGCTTACTGCTCACGCAGAATTTTCAGCATGCGCTTGAGCGGCTCAGCAGCACCCCACAGCAGTTGGTCGCCAACGCTGAAGGCAGAGAGGTATTCACCGCCCATTTTCAGCTTACGCAGGCGGCCTACCGGCACTTGCAGCGTGCCAGTGGCAGCTGCAGGCGTTAGGCCCGCAATGGTGGCATCTTTATCGTTGGGGATTAGCTTAACCCACTCGTTATGCTTGGCAATACGCTCTTCAATCTCATCCAGCGGCACATCTTGCTTCAGCTTGATGGTGAACGCCTGGCTGTGAGAGCGCATAGCACCGATACGTACGCAGAGGCCATCAATGGGAATCGGGTTGTTCTCAAGACCCAGAATCTTGTTGGTCTCGACACTACCCTTCCACTCTTCACGGCTCTGGCCGTTATCGAGCTTGGTGTCGATCCACGGCAAAAGGCTGCCTGCCAACGGCGCAGCGAAGTTGTCAGTGGGGAAATCACCGCTGCGCATGGCTGCCGTCACTTTGCGGTCGATGTCCAGAATCGCGCTTGCCGGGTCGGCCAGCTCGCTGGAAACGCTGTCGCGCAGCTGGCCCATCTGGTTCAGCAGTTCACGCATGTGCTTGGCACCGGAGCCAGACGCCGCTTGGTAGGTCATGGAGGTCATCCACTCGACCATATCGGCTTCAAACAGGCCGCCTAAGCCCATCAGCATCAAGCTAACGGTACAGTTGCCACCAACGAAGGTTTTAGCTCCATTGGCGAGCTGGGCGTCGATAACCTTACGGTTCACCGGATCGAGGACGATAGTGGCGTCATCTTCCATACGCAGCGTACTGGCGGCATCAATCCAGTAGCCTTTCCAGCCGTCGTTACGCAGGTCGCCGTAGACTTTCTTGGTGTAGTCGCCACCTTGGCAGGTCACGATGACATCCAGGGCTTTTAGATCGTCTAGTGCAAACGCATCTTTCAGCGGAGGCACGTCCACGCCGATGTCGGGACCAGGCTGGCCGACTTGAGAAGTGGTGAAAAAGATCGGCTCAATGCCGTTAAAATCACCATCTTCCTGCATGCGCTGCATCAGCACCGAGCCAACCATGCCACGCCATCCCACGAAACCGACTTTCAACATGTGAAGTCCTCCAACTAAGAATGAGACCTATATTATACACAAATATCAGACACGACGTCGGCCACCCCTCAGGGCAGCCGACGTGTGCTGCTCAAACAAGCATTGAAATGAATCAATTAGTTAGCAAGCTTTCTTTGTTACTCAGCGCGCGCAAATGCGGCAAGTACCGCATCGCCCATCTCAACTGTCGAGACACGTCGCGTGCCTTCAGAAGCGATATCAGCAGTGCGCAGGCCTTCATCTAGAACGCTACCCACGGCGGCTTCAATGCGCTCGGCCATCGCTGTTTCATTAAGCGAATAGCGCAGCATCATCGCCACGGATAGCATCATGGCCAGCGGGTTAGCAATGTTTTGGCCCGCGATATCCGGCGCGCTGCCGTGGCAAGGCTCGTACATGCCCTGCCCGCTCTCGTTGAGTGAGGCCGATGGCAGCATACCGATAGAGCCGGTCAGCATGGCGGCGGCATCAGAGAGAATGTCGCCAAACATATTGCCGGTCACCACCACATCGAACTGCTTCGGTGCGCGCACCAACTGCATCGCAGCGTTATCCACGTACATGTGAGACAGCTCGACGTCCGGGTACTCCGGCGCTAGGCGCTCCATCACTTCACGCCACAGAATAGTGACTTCCAGCACATTGGCTTTATCTACTGAGCAGAGCTTTTTGCCCCGCTTCTGGGCCATCTCAAAGGCGACGCGGCCAATGCGCTCAATTTCGCTTTCAGAATAGATGTAGGTGTTAAAACCAACGCGCTCACCGTTACGCTCTTCGATACCGCGCGGCTGGCCAAAGTAGATGCCGCCGGTGAGTTCACGCACGATCATGATATCCAGGCCAGCCACCAGTTCAGGCTTCAGGCTGGAAGCGCTAGCCAACTGCGGGTAGAGCATGGCCGGGCGCAGGTTACCGAACAGGCCGAGATTTTTACGCAGCCCTAACAGGCCTTTTTCAGGGCGCTTGGAGAGGTCTTCGAGTTTATCCCACTTAGGGCCACCCACCGCCCCCAGCAGAATGGCACTGGCGGCTTTGGCTTTTTCCAGGGTTTCAGCGGGCAGCGGCTCGCCGTGGACATCGTAGGCGGAGCCGCCCACCAAGCCCTCTTCTAC
>NZ_JAMZBE010000031.1:0-29617 GCF_024158645.1 Halomonas sp. 707B3 | reverse complement strand
GCCCTTAGCGTCGCTGGAAGCGGACTGCTGCTGGGCGAGCCGTGCCTGACGGCGCGCCTTCTTCTCCGCTTCTTCCCTGGCCAGCCGCGCTTGGCGGAACTCAAAGCGGTGCTTGGCGTGTTCCGCTTTGGCGGTTTCGATGCGTTTATACCGGATGCGCTGTTTGGAGGAGCGGTAGTCCTGCACCAAAGGGATCGCGCTGGGGCAAACGTAGCTGCAGGCACCGCACTCAATACAGTCGAACAGATGATGGGCTTCAAGGGCGGCATCGTTTTCGGCACGGGCGTACCAGTGCAACTGCTGGGGAAGCAGTTGAGCAGGGCACACACTTTCACAAGCGCCGCAGCGAATGCAGGGGGCTTCTGCGGGTGCTGGCGGCAGCTCCTCTTTTGTCGCGGCAATCAGGCAGTTGGTCGTTTTGGTGACGGGAGTGTCTAATGACGTAAGCGGCGTGCCCATCATCGGCCCGCCGACCACCACTTGATGCAACTGCTCGTCGTCCACGCCAACCTGCGCCAGCAGCGCGTCTACCGAGGTGCCTACACGAACCCAGTAGTTGCCGGGCTGGGTAATGGCATCACCAGTTAGGGTAACGACCCTTGCGACCAGCGGTAGTCCGTCGCGTACCGCTTGCAGAGCCGCGAGCAGCGTTCCGGGGTTGTGGCATAGCACGCCGATATCCGCCGGTAGCCCACCGCTAGGCACTTCGCGGTTCAGCAGCTTTTTAATCAGCTGGCGCTCTCCGCCGCTGGGATAGCGGGTTTCGATTATCTTCAGCGTCACGCTCGCGAGCGGTTCGCTGTCAGCAATGACCGTAAGAAGAGCTTGTAGCGCCTGAATAGCCTCAGGCTTGTTATCTTCAATACCGACGATGATGTGCGCGGCTCCACATAGGCGGGCCAGCAATTGAGCCCCCTCAAGCACATCCGCCGCATAGTGGCGAAGCGTGAGGTCATCAGCGGTAATGTAAGGCTCACATTCGGCGGCATTGACCACCAGCGTATCAATGGCGTGGTGCTCGTTGACTTGAGCTTTGATATAGGCCGGAAAGCCAGCCCCCCCTAGCCCAATAAGCCCGCTGTCATCTAGCCGTTCCAGCAGCGCGTCGCGCTCTGTGGTTCGCCAATCCAGCGGTGGCAGCGTGGCCCAGCGATCTTCGCCATCGCCTTGAATGATGATCACGCTGTCAGTTATCTCGATCACGGTGCCGCTGATACTGGCGTGCACGTTGGCTGAGACCATGCCATCTCGGCGGGCGACTAGCGTACCTGTTTTGACTGTATCGCCCACGTTGACGCAGGGCAACGCTGCCTTGCCGGTATGCTGCGACATCGGTAGCGTTACCTCACTGGGCAACGGCGCGGTGCGCAGCGGCGCTTGATTAGAACGCTCTTTACGCTCGGGCGGGTAGATGCCACCGGGAAATTCATAGGCCGGCATGCGCGCTCCTTAATGGCTGGCGGTCGCTCACGATGGGCTCCCACTGTGTCAGCGGCTTGCGTCTGGGCAGCATGTCGATGCAGTCCACCGGGCAGGGGGCTACGCAGAGGTCGCAGCCGGTGCACTCGTCTTCGATTACGGTATGCATCTGTTTAGCCGCGCCAATAATGGCATCTACCGGGCACGCCTGAATGCACTTGGTGCAGCCGATACACTCGGCTTCACGGATATACGCCACGGTATCTTCACTGGCTGCTTCCCCATCTAGCGGGGCAGGGTCACGGCCGAGCATATCCGCTAGGGCGAGAATAGTTGCCTCACCGCCGGGAGGGCATTTATTGATGGCGTCGCCCTGATTGATCGCTTCAGCGTAGGGGCGACAGCCGGGATAGCCGCACTGGCCACATTGGGTTTGTGGCAGCAGCGCATCAATTTTCTCAACCAGCGGGTTCTCTTCACCTTTAAAGCGCGCGCTCGCCATGCCGAGTAGCGCGCCAAAGGTGATGCCCAGGCCGGTGAGTACGCCGACGGCGCTAAGCACGCCCCACCATGAAAATGAATCGCTCATGGCCGTTACCCCTGTACCAGTCCGGAAAATCCGAGAAATGCCAACGACATGAGGCTGGCGGTAATCATGGCGATAGCGGCACCACGAAAGGGCTTGGGTACATCTGCGCTAGCCAAGCGTTCGCGCATGGCGGCAAACAGTACAAGCACCAGCGAAAAGCCTAACGCAGCGCCCAGGCCATACAGCGTGGTATGGAAAAAGCTCAGCTCTCGGTTCAGCGACAGCAGCGCCACGCCGAGGACGGCGCAGTTGGTGGTAATCAGTGGCAGAAAAATACCCAGCACCTGATGCAGTAACGGACTGAGCTGGCGCACCATGATTTCCGTGAACTGCACCACGGCGGCAATCACGACGATAAAGCTAATGGTACGCAGATAGGTAATATCAAAGGGCACCAGCAAGCCGTGATAAACCACATAGCTAGCGGCAGAGGCTAGCGTCAACACGAACGTGGTGGCCAACGACATGCCCATTGCCGATTCGAGCTTGTTCGAGACACCCATAAACGGGCATAGCCCAAGAAATTGGACCAACACAAAATTGTTGACCAGCGCGGTGCTGACCAAAATAACGAAGAGTTCATTCATGACGGCGTATTTTGCTTAGAAATAGGGTGGCTGGCTAGAGGGGGCTTGTAGAGAGCCATGCAGTGGCGGCCGCTGGCTTTGGCTAAATACAGTGCTTGGTCAGCGGTGCCCATAACTGCGCTTGGCAATGATGTTTCACTATCTTCTAGCATACCGATGCCTAAGCTAATGGTGACATAGCGGCTAACAGGTGACGTGGTGTGGGGCAGCATAAGCTGGTCGACTGCCTCAATCAGCGCATTGGCAAATTCGGTAGCCTCTTTCGGGGTAATACCTGGCAGCAGCGCGCTAAACTCCTCTCCACCGGTACGAGCAATAAGAAAGTCATGTTGGTTGGCTATGCCATGCAGCGCCGTCGCCACTTGCTGTAAGCACTCGTCTCCTTTCTGATGGCCATAATAGTCGTTGTAGAGTTTGAAGTGATCGATATCCAGCATCATGACGGCCAGTGGTTCACTGTCTGCACTGGCTTGGCTCACCGCTAAGGTTAAGCGCTGATCGAATAACCGCCGGTTGGGAAGCTCCGTCAGTGAGTCATGGGTCGACATGCGGAGCAGTTCCGCATTGAGCTGCTGTTGGCAGCTGAGCTGTTCTGAAAAGGCTCTGGATAGGATACCGATTTCATCGCGACGTTGGGTTAAACCATTACTGTCATTAAGCTGGCCCGCAGACTGTGTGAACGCGGTGAGCTGGCGCAGTGGCTTCAGCACCATTCGCTCGAGCAGTAATAGCACCATGCCAATGACAAGCAGCATCAAACCGGCTGTCCAGAGCAGGATGTAGCGAAAGGTGGCGAGGCTTGCGAGGTACTGCACGCGATTTAACTCGATCTCCAGCGACACAGCCTCGTTCGTTCCCAAGGCGGGAAACTGCTGTGATGCTCGGGCTTGGTCGCCCGAAAACGTGAGTTCGGTAGCCTTTGCAGCGTTGTAGGGTGTGACGTTGAGCGATATGGGGAGCCCGGTGTAATCGGCCATGCGCTCAAGCCAGGCATCATCCATGGCTCGGACTTTAAACAGCCAGCCGTTGGGTGGGCCGCTCTCATCGGTACGTAAAATTTGGCTAGCCGCCACGATGGCGGGCCACTGTTCGATATAAAGCGTTATCGGGTCAACCTGGTTTGCGATGGCTGATTGCATCGTCTCGACCCAAGGGGCCATCCATCCACAGCGGTTAACGGCTGCGGTACAGGTTTGATAGCGACCGGTAACTGGATCTAGCCCCGCCAAGAAATGAACATCGCCTGCTAGGGTAAAAAACGCCATAAGGTGGTAGTTCATGTCTTCAAACATCTGCTGGCTAAAGTTGACCTCGGTATAGCGAGGGTTGCTACCTTCAAGAAACTGGTAGCTATCATCCCAGTTCGCCCAGTCCCGTGCCTGGGCGAGCAGGCTCTCTTGATTGAGCATTAGGCTGCGCTCAGCCCGATCTAGTTCGCGCTGCACGGCGGTGTGTTCTTCAGCCTGTAGCGCTGGGAAAATCAACCATTTGCTGATGACCGCGAGCGCTATCATTGCGACGATTAATAACCCGCCTAATACGGCAAAGAAACGAAAACGCAATGATAGAGAGAGGCGCTGGCCCATAGAGCAAACTCGTATTGATGTTTATGACGGCCATTAATGGGTCTAAATGAAAGTAGCCTAAAAACAAAAGGGGCAGGCTGTTCGCCTTGCCCCTTTCATCCGTGAATGGCGGCGTTACGTTACACGCTGACCCGGCTCGGCGCCAGCATCCGGCGAGAGCAGATAAATACCCTCTTTATTCGCTGAAGCAAGCACCATGCCTTCGGATACACCAAAGCGCATCTTGCGGGGCGCCAAGTTGGCGACCATCACCGTCAGGCGGCCTTCCAGGGCTTCTGGAGAGTACGCAGAACGAATGCCAGAGAAGACGTTGCGGGTTTCGCCACCCAAATCCAGGGTAAGCTGTAGTAGCTTGTCAGCACCCTCGACATATTGTGCTTTGGCAATCCGAGCAATGCGCAGGTCAACCTTGGCAAACTCATCAAAGCTAATTTCATCCGCGATTGGCTCGTCTGCTAGCGGGCCTTTCGGGGTGTTTTTTAGCTTCTGCTCTTCTACCAGATCCTCTTTTGATGCGTCGATCATGGCATCGATTTTGTCCCGTTCAACTCGGGTCATCAGCGGTTTGAATTTGTTGATCGGGTGGTTGACCAGCACATTACCACGGCTTTCCCAATCAAGAGTGTCAATATTTATAAACTCACGGGCTTGCTCTGCCATGGTGGGCACCACCGGTGCCAGATACACCATGAGCTGGCGGAATAGGTTGATACCCACCGAGCAGATTTCCAGTACTTCTTGATCGCGACCATCCTGCTTGGCAAGTGCCCAGGGCTCTTTTTCAGCGATATAGGTATTGGCTTCATCGGCCAATTCCATAATTTTGCGCATGGCGCGGCTAAACTCACGCGCTTCAAAGTCGGCGGCAATGTCGTCACCGGCAGCGATAAAGCGGGCAACCATCTGCGGCTCGGCACAGTGCTCAGAGAGGGTGCCGCCCCCGAGTTTTTTGACAAAACCGGCACAGCGACTGGCAATGTTCACGACCTTACCGACGAGATCTGAATTCACTCGGGCAGCGAAGTCTTCAAGATTTAGGTCAAGATCATCCACCTTGGAGGTGAGCTTGGCGGCAAAGTAGTAACGCAGGTACTCGGGGTTGAGATGTTCAGCGTAAGTGGCAGCCTTGATGAAGGTGCCGCGCGATTTCGACATCTTCGCACCATCGACGGTCAAAAAGCCGTGGCAGTTTACCGCCGTGGGGGTGCGCAAATCAGCACCGTGGAGCATGGCAGGCCAGAACAGCGCGTGGAAATAGACGATGTCTTTACCAATGAAGTGGTAGACCTCCGCGTCTGAGTCTTTTTCCCAGAAGCGATCGAAATCAATACCTTCGCGCTCGCAGAGGTTTTTAAAGCTGGCGAGATAGCCGATGGGGGCGTCTAGCCATACATAGAAGTATTTGCCGGGCGCATCGGGAATCTCAAAACCAAAGTAGGGCGCATCGCGGGAAATATCCCACTCGTTAAAGCCAGACTCAAACCACTCCATTAGCTTATTGCGGATTTGTGGCTGTACGTGGCCATCATTGATCCACTGCTGCAGGAAGTCGGCGAAGTCCGGCAGTTTGAAGAAGTAGTGCGTGGAGCTGCGTACTTCGGGCGTGGCACCGGAGATGGCGGAAACTGGATTGATCAGGTCCGCAGGTGTGTAGGTTGCGCCGCACTTTTCGCAGTTATCGCCGTACTGATCGACCGCGTGGCACTTCGGGCAGGTGCCTTTGATGAAGCGATCGGCTAGAAACAGACCTTTCTGCGGGTCGAACATCTGCTCGATATCGCGAGTGGCAATATGGCCTTTATCGCGCAGGCGGGTGTAGATCAACTCGCTGAAGTAGCGGTTCTCATCCGAGTGGGTGGAGTGGTAGTTATCGAACCCCACGCCAAAGCGGGCGAAATCTTCCTGGTGGTCTTGGGAAACGCGTTCAATCAGTGCTTCAGGGGAAATGCCTTCCTGCTCGGCACGCAGCATAATCGCGGTGCCGTGAGCATCGTCAGCACAAACGTAGTAACACTGCTGGCCACGGCTCTTTTGGAAGCGTACCCAGATATCCGTTTGGATGTACTCAAGCAGGTGGCCTAAGTGAATAGCGCCATTGGCATAGGGAAGGGCGCTCGTCACCAGAATGTTGCGCGGGGCAGTATTGGACATGGTGAGTGATAATTCCGGTTAGGCAGTACAAATAAAGACGGCGAAGGGGAGGTGCTTCGCCGGTAATGTCATGTTAATGCATACAAATAGCCAGAGGCTCAGCCTGACAGACTAGTAGAGCGCTTGCTCTTCTTGAACTACTTCACGCAGCAATTCTAAAAATAGCTTGTCTGCTTCCGAGTGCTCTGCCGGGTCTTCAGGAATATGCACACTGGTGGTATCTGAAATCTCATTGGCAATACGTGCCATCACGGCGGGACTACTGCCTTCAATCAGTTGCTGGCGTGCAATAGCCAGCGACTGCTCTAGAATTTTAGGGTCTTGCAGAAGCTTGCGAATAAAGCCGCGTAGCTCGTTGATAATACGTGTTTTTTGAATTTCTGATGCGGACATAGAGAGTCTCCTTAAGACCGCGCCTGATGAAGCTACCAAGCGAGACCAATGAATGCCTTGACCATAGCACTTTTTCGAGCTGCGAGCATGCGTTGATCATTACGCTTAACTAGGTAAGCCGCTGCATGTAAGCCTTTATACGCTGAGTCGCCCCGCCTTATGTTTCACCGGGTTGGCATACTGCTCCAGCCAGTAAGGTTGCAACTCGTCTGGAACACTTGCCAGTCGTGCTTTGAATCGCTCCCGGTCTTGACGGGTAATAGACTTACGAGCGACCAGCTCCGGCGATTCACCCAACGCTTCAAGCGCCAGATAGTGGCTGGGAAAGAGGCGGTAACCACCAATCACCTGGCGGTCAATTTCAGCGGCCACTTCGTCAGGTGTCGCCATATCAGCACCCACCGGCGTACCAAATTTTAGCTGAACGCGGCCTTTAGAGCCGGTAATGCCAGAAACAATTGAGCGGATGTCTTCAAACTCACTCTTGGCGTAGCTACCCTGGGTGGCGATATCATGCAGTTCCTGGGCTTTTTGCAAGTCGCAGGGATCGTACTCGTAGCTAATCGATACAGGAACGAGCTTCAGCTCGGCAATGGCATCGCCAAAGACCATATCTCGCTCTGCATGGCGCTTTGCCATCGTGAGCATTTTGATAATGGCGGGGTCGGTGCGGTCAATGCCGTTTTTAGCACGACCTTCGCGCTGGGCCATCCAGATAGAGTGATTGTCTTCGGTAATCGAGTGGCGAATGTAAGACGACAGCTGCTGATAAGCGGCCAACATGGCCCGCTTTCCGCGTGCGCTCCGCGGCACAATAAAGCTTTTGTTCAGCCGCATCAGGTCGGTTACATAGGGCTTTTTCAGCAAGTTGTCGCCAATCGCAATACGTACCGTATCTCGGCCTGCCTGGTAAAGCGCGTAATTAACAAAGGCGGGGTCCAGCGAGATATCGCGATGATTGCCGATAAATAGATAAGCGCTGTTGTCGTCGAGTTTGTCTAATCCCGAGACCTCAAAGGCATCCGTGGTGGTGCGGATCATGCGCTCCATATAGCTTGCAATGCGCATTTGAAATTCGCGAACGCTGGTAACACCCTTTACTTCACGGCGAATGGCGTGGCCTGCCAGGGCTCGCGCTACGGGCGGCGCCCATTTGGCCATGCGCGGCAGCCTAAAGCGGGTAAGCGCGTCAAGCAGTTCACTATCGTGAGAGAGCCGTTCAAGAACATCGGCCACCTCATGATCCATATAGGGGCGAATGTCTGCCCATGGGTCGTTGGTGGTGTCAGTGTTGGGTGCGTTATTGTGATGAGTCATGCGATCCGTTGGATATAAGCAAAAATAATCGGGTTGCTGCGGCTTAAAATATAGAGCGTTAGGTATCTTGCTGAGCCGTCGGTTCCCGCTGAGTTTCGCCACCAAGCCATTCCAGCAGGCGGGTAACATCGTCAGAAAGCGCTTGGGCCATCAGAATAAAGTCGGTTTCCAGGCGGGCTAGCGCATCATCGCCGTCGTCGGCATGGTCGGCTTCTTCAATCAGTGCGTCGCCAAAGCGCAGCGACTTCAGCGCTAAATCGTCATGTAGCACAAAGCTTAGGCGGCCTTCCAAGCTGATCGCCAGTTTGCTGGCCTGGCGTCCGCTCTCAAGTAGCTGCTGAATTTCATCGCTGTCTAGGTCAACTTGCCGTGCGCGTAGCACGCCATCGTCGCCTTTTGCCTTGAGTTCCACTTGGTCGCCGAGCTGTAGGTCGCTTGGGCGGCTAGATGGGTCGCCTAACCAGGTAGTCATGGCGCGTATCGGCAATGTTTGGCTGCTCAGTGGCGTAGCTTTTAAGCTGCCGAGTGTCTCACGCAGCAGGTCCAATACATCTTCTGCTCGGGTGCGCGAGCTAGCATTAACGCCAATGAGCTGGCGCTTAGTGTCCCACCATAAGTCAATTTTCTGGCTGCGGACAAAGGCGCGGGGCATGAGTTCTTCGGTGACCTGCTCTTTCAGCGCGGTCTTTTCCTTGCGCGTGACTTTGCGTCCCTCACTGGCCTCGATGTCGGCGACTTTTTCGTCGACTTCTTCTTTGACAACCGACGCGGGAAGCAGGCGCTCTTGGCGTAGGGCAGAGAGTAAGCGGTGCCCCTGAATTTCATGCAGACGCTGGTCGCCACCTAGCCGCCCCGCAGGCGCTGTCCAGCCTAAGCGGCGTGCATCCGCATTGCCTAGCGGCTTGGCCGCGTGCTCATCCAATGCGTTGGCCAGAGTTTGGCTATCTAGCTCGGGAGCGCCGTGTAGGCGATATAAATGCAGGTGCTTAAACCACATGTCACCGATCCTATGAAAAAGGTGGCACATTATGTCGAAACGCGGCCTTTCCTACCAGCACCTTGGTGCAGCGACTTGCTGTTGCACGAGTTTAAAACTTGTGTTTGATTTGCAGAGTATTAATGATTCCTTGCCCATTTTGTAAAGAGTGAATAGAGAGGTTGCTATGTCTGAGTCGATTTCCCACGTCAGTATGCGGGTCCGTGGTTACCACCTAGATGGCTATGGTCATGTCAACAACGCGCGTTATCTGGAGTTTATGGAGGAGGGGCGCTGGGCATTCTTCGATGAGCACCCTCGGCTTATCCAGCAGCTTCACAGCGCTGGGCGGGCATTCGTGGTGGTTAATTTAAACATCGACTATCGCGCGGCGGCCGTCCAGGGTGATGATTTGCAGGTATTAACGGGCATCGTCGACGTTGGTGAGCGTAGTGCTCTTTGCCACCACCGTATCGTGCGTGCAGATGGCACCTTGGTTGCCAAGGCAGACCTCACCTTCGTGCTGCTGGATGTGAAGGCCAATAAAGCCGCCGCCATCGAAGGTGAGGTGCGCGACGTGCTGCGGGGACTGATCGTGCCCAAAGAGGCGTTTACGGCCTAAATGGCAATGGCGGTGTCACCGACTGCCCTTGATGCGCATGCAGTGGTATGATGTCACGGTATCTGCGCGCCGCCTTCATGTACTCAGTCTCGTACGACGAAAGGCGGCATTTTCAAGCGCTTTCAACTCTCGCAGTGCCAATGCAGTGCAAAGGATCTGACTTTCATGGGTGACATCGCCAGAGAAATCTTGCCCGTCAATATTGAAGACGAGCTCAAACAGTCGTACCTCGACTATGCGATGAGTGTCATTATCGGCCGCGCGCTACCTGATGTGCGCGACGGCCTGAAGCCCGTTCACCGGCGTGTGCTGTTTGCCATGCATGAACTGGGCAATGACTGGAATAAACCGTACAAGAAGTCGGCGCGTGTCGTCGGCGATGTCATCGGTAAATACCACCCGCACGGCGACAGTGCGGTGTATGACACCATCGTACGGATGGCTCAGCACTTTTCCATGCGCCATGTGCTGGTCGATGGTCAAGGTAACTTTGGCTCCATCGACGGTGATAACGCGGCGGCCATGCGTTACACCGAGGTGCGTATGTCGCGCCTAGCCCACGAGCTGCTGGCTGACCTAGAAAAAGACACGGTCGATTGGGTCGATAACTACGACGGCACCGAGCGTATTCCTGAAGTGCTGCCGACCAAGGTTCCTAACCTGTTAATTAACGGGTCATCAGGTATCGCCGTTGGTATGGCCACCAATATTCCGCCTCATAACATGCGGGAAGTGATTGACGGCTGCTTGGCACTGATCGACGACTACACCTTAACCGTCGATGATCTGATGCAGTACATTCCCGGCCCGGATTTTCCTACCGGCGGCATTATCAATGGACGTGCAGGCATCTTGGATGCTTACCGTACAGGGCGAGGCCGCATTTACGTACGCGCTTGCCACACCATTGAGCACGACGATAAAACCGGCCGCGATCACATTATCATCACTGAGCTGCCTTATCAGGTGAACAAAGCCCGGTTGATTGAGAAGATTGCCGAGCTGGTTAAAGAGAAGAAAATCGAAGGCATTGCTGAGCTGCGCGATGAGTCGGATAAAGACGGCCTGCGCGTGGTGATTGAGATCAAGCGCGGCGAGTCCGGCGAAGTGGTCGTCAATAATCTGTTCGCCCAGACGCAGCTGCAAAACGTATTCGGCATCAACATGGTGGCGCTGGAGAATGGCCAGCCCCGCACGTTGAACCTCAAAGAGATGCTGGAAGCGTTTATTCGTCACCGCCGTGAAGTGGTGACGCGGCGCACGCTATATGAACTTAAGAAAGCGCGTGAGCGTGGCCATCTGCTTGAAGGTTTGGCCGTCGCGATTTCGAACATAGATGAAGTCATTGAGCTGATTAAAGCCTCGCCTAACGCCGCTGAAGCGCGTGAAAAGCTGCTGGCGAAAGTGTGGAAGCCTGGTCAGGTAACCGCGATGTTGGAACGTGCTGGCGCGACCTCCTGCAAGCCGGAGGATCTGGATGAAGGCTTTGGTCTTAATCCGTCAGCGACCGAATATCGGCTTTCCCCCGCTCAGGCGCAGGCCATTCTTGAGTTGCGCCTGCACCGCCTTACTGGGCTTGAAACCGAGAAGCTGCTGGATGAGTACCTCTCGATTCTTGAGAAGATCGCCGAGTTTACCGAAATTCTGGCTTCCGCTGACCGCCTGATGGAAGTCATCCGTGAAGAGCTGCACGCGGTGCGTGATCAGTTCGGCGATGACCGCCGCACGGAAATCCAAGCCAGCCACCTGGATCTTTCCATTGAAGACCTAATCGCGGAAGAGGATATGGTGGTTACCGTGTCCCGCTCTGGTTACGCGAAGACTCAGCCGCTGTCTGATTATCAGGCTCAGCGTCGTGGCGGTCGCGGCAAGTCGGCGACGTCCATGAAAGACGAAGACGTCATCGAGCACCTGCTCGTGGCTTCGACCCACGACACCGTGCTGCTCTTCTCTAACCGTGGCAAGGTGTATTGGCTGAAAGTGTACGAAATGCCCAATGCAAGCCGCGGCTCTCGTGGCAAGCCTTTGGTGAACATGCTGCCGCTGGAAGAGGGCGAATCGGTGAATGCCATTCTCCCGGTCCGGGATTATGACCCTGAGCATTACATTTTCTTCGCCACCGCAAATGGTACGGTCAAACGTACCAGCCTTGAGCAGTTCTCTCGCCCGCGTAGCGTTGGCCTGATTGCGATTGACCTGGAAGAGGGTGACCGCTTGGTCGGTGCTGCGATTACATCGGGTTCCGATCACGCCATGCTGCTCTCCTCGAATGGCAAAGCGATTCGCTTTGAAGAGGGCAATGTGCGCGCGATGGGCCGTACCGCTCGCGGCGTACGTGGTATGCGCTTGGCAGGCGATGCGGAAGTTATCAGTCTGATTATTCCGAAGAGCCAGCAGATTGATGCCGAAGCCGATACCGACGCTGAGGTAGCTGCGCAGGCAGAGGCGGTGGAGCAAGCCCAGGGCGAAGGCCAGATTTATATTCTGACGGCCAGTGAGAATGGCTACGGCAAGCGCACCCGACTGGAGGAGTTTCCGCTGCGCGGCCGTGGCGGCCAGGGCGTCATTGCGATGCAGACCAGCGAGCGTAACGGCTCATTGGTTGCCGCTATGCAGGTGTATGACAGCGACGAAATGATGCTGATTACCGATCGCGGCACGCTGGTGCGTACTCGCGTGGAAGAGGTGTCAACGACTTCGCGTAATACTCAGGGTGTGATGCTGATTCGCTTGGGTAAAGAAGAGAAGCTGGTGAAAACCGTACGCGTTGATGAGCCTGAAGAGTCCGATGTTTTAGAGGCAGGCGAGCCAGCAGACGCAGACAATGGCGCACAGGAACCGGGAACCGATGACACGTCATTATAACTTTTGTGCAGGGCCTGCGGCCCTGCCAACCGCCGTTTTAGAGCGAGCGCGTAACGAATTGCTTGACTATCAGGGTCGTGGTTTGTCTGTGATGGAGATGAGCCATCGTAGTGATGAGTTTATTGCCATTGCAGAACGTGCCGAGGCAGATCTTCGTGAACTGCTAGCAATTCCCAGCAATTACCAAGTGCTCTTCTTGCAGGGCGGCGCAAGCATGCAGTTCTCGATGCTGCCGATGAATTTACTGGGCCAGGGCGGTAGCGCTAACTTTATCCAAACAGGCATTTGGGGAAAGAAAGCGTTAAGTGAAGCCAAGCGGCTTGGCTTCAACTGCCATGTGGCTGCCAGCAGCGAGGCTAATGGTCACACTGCCGTGCCTGATGAGGCGTCATTATCAATCACCAATGACGCGGCCTATCTGCACTACACGTCGAATGAAACCATTGGCGGTTTAGAGTTTGATTACACGCCCCAGATAACCCGCGCTGACGGTGCAGCCGTGCCGCTGGTGTGCGATATGTCGTCGAATATTCTCTCTGGCCCGATTGATATCAGCGATTTTGGCGTGGTGTACGCTGGCGCGCAGAAAAATATCGGCCCGGCGGGGTTAACCATCGTGGTCGTACGTGACGATCTGCTAGGTAAAGCTCCTAGCACGATTCCATCACTTTTTGATTATCAAATGCTGGCGGAAGCGGGCTCTATGGTGAACACCCCGCCCACTTATGCCTGGTATCTATCGGGCTTGGTTTTCCAATGGCTTAAAAATGACATCGGTGGCTTAGATGCAATGGATGCGCTGAATCAGCGCAAAGCGCAAAAGCTTTACGCTACCATTGATGCCAGCGCCTTCTACAGTAACCCTATCGCCGTACCTAACCGTTCGCGTATGAACGTACCGTTTGTGTTGGCGGATGCGCGTTTGGATAAAGCGTTTTTACAAGAAGCCGATGAGGCAGGCCTGCTAAACCTTAAAGGCCACCGCAGCGTAGGTGGTATGCGCGCCAGTTTATATAACGCCGTACCAGAAGAGGCGGTCGATGCCTTAATCGCCTTTATGGCGGATTTTGAACAACGAAGAGGCTAACCATCATGTCCGATACGCCGATCAATTTAGATGACTTGCGTCAACGTATCGACCAGTTGGATGGCGATATTCTGCGCTTGATCAGTGAGCGTGCCAGCTGCGCCCAGCAGGTGGCGCACGTTAAGCTCGCCCAAGATAAAGATGCCGTGTTTTACCGCCCAGAGCGCGAAGCCCAGGTGTTACGGCGCATTATGGCGCTTAATAAAGGCCCGCTGGACGCTGAAGAGATGGCCCGCCTGTTCCGCGAGATTATGTCGGCCTGCCTCGCGCTGGAGCAGCCGGTAAAAGTGGCCTACCTAGGGCCGGAAGGCACTTTCACCCAGCAAGCGGCGCTCAAGCATTTTGGCGAAAGTGCGGTAAGCCTGCCTATGGCCGCTATCGATGAAGTGTTCCGCGAAGTGGAAGCAGGCGCGGTGAACTATGGCGTGGTGCCGGTGGAAAACTCCACTGAAGGGGTGGTGAACCACACGCTCGATACCTTTATGGACTCTTCCATCAAGATTTGTGGTGAGGTAGTACTACGCATTCACCATCATCTCTTAATTAGCGAAACAACGCGCAAAGACAAAGTCTCGCGTATCTACTCGCACCCCCAGTCGTTTGGCCAGTGCCGTAAATGGCTAGATGCTCACTATCCTCATGCGGAGCGTGTGCCAGTCTCTTCCAACGCTGAAGCGGCTAAATTGGTGAAAACCGAATGGCACAGCGCGGCGATTGCGGGCGACATGGCTGCCAAGCTGTACGGCTTAGAGCGCATTGCCGATAAAATCGAAGACCGCCCGGATAACTCCACGCGCTTTTTGATTATTGGTAATCAAGATGTGCCTATGTCAGGCGAAGACAAAACCTCCATTGTGGTGGCCATGCGTAACCAGCCAGGCGCGCTGCACGATTTGTTGGAGCCGTTTCATCGCCACAAAATCGATTTAACACGCATCGAGACTCGCCCTTCGCGTACAGGCGTATGGAATTACGTGTTCTTTATTGATTTTAAAGGCCATCGTGATGAGCCGGGTGTGGCCGCTGTGCTTGAAGAGGTGCGCCTGCGCGCTTCTGAATTGCGCGTGTTGGGTTCTTACCCTCAGGGCGTGCTGTGACGGTGTTAGCACAAAGTGCTGGGCGTGTGGCGTGTCATGAATCGCGTATCTTAATTGTTGGGCTGGGCCTCATTGGCGGTTCGTTAGCGGCAGCTCTACGTGCCTCCGGCTATCAAGGGCGTATCGTCGCCTGTGATCCCAATAAAGATGAGGTAGCGCTAGGCATAGAGCTTGGGCTGGTAGACGCTGGCGGCACTCAACTAAGCGAGTTGCTTGATGATGTTTCCATGGTCGTATTGGCGGTGCCGGTGCTGGCCATGGAGAGCGTGATGACCACGTTGGCCCAGGCGCTACCTAACGCTTCCGTTGATGTAGTGATCACCGATGTGGGCAGTACAAAAACTACTATTCGTGACTGTGCTGAACGAGTATTTGGCCGCGTGCTACCCAATATAGTCTTGGGGCATCCCATCGCGGGATCAGAAAAAAGTGGCGTGGCTGCTGCTAATCCGTCGCTTTATGTCAATCACAAAGTGATTCTGACGCCCGAACCTAACGTCGATGCTGATGCACTAGCACGCGTGGAAAAGCTCTGGCAGGCGTGTGGTGCAGAAGTCTTGCAAATGAGCGTCGAGCGCCACGATCAGGTGCTGGCACGTACGAGTCACCTGCCGCACCTTTTGGCGTTCTCTCTAGTGGATACGCTGGCGCGTCAGGATGAGCGGCTGGATATTTTTCGTTACGCTGCGGGCGGATTTCGTGATTTTACCCGTATTGCAGGCAGCGACCCGGTCATGTGGCGGGATATTTTTATCGCCAACCGAGAAGCGGTGCTGTCGTCACTAGACGACTTTGAAGCAGGGTTAAAGCGTCTTCGTTACGCCGTTGAAAGCGGTGATAGCGATGCGCTAATTGCAACGTTTGATCGTGCCAGCCACGCGCGACACTATTTTGATACGTTATTGAATAAAACCAGTTATCAGGCGGAATATCATATGCAACCACACGGTAAAGTGACTTATCGCGTGCAGCCGGGCGGCCAAGCGCAAGGCCGTCTTCGCGTGCCGGGCGATAAATCCATGTCTCACCGCTCCATTATGTTGGGCGCCTTGGCAGAAGGTGTTACCGAGGTAAAAGGCTTCCTGGAAGGTGAAGATAGTCTGGCAACGCTGCAGGCCTTTCGTGAAATGGGCGTGGCGATTGAGGGGCCGCACCAGGGGCGAGTCACTATCCACGGTGTGGGCATGCAAGGTTTGAAAGCGCCCGCAGGGCCGCTCTATGTAGGCAACTCCGGTACGGCTATGCGGCTCTTTGCCGGTTTGCTGGCGGGCCAATCTTTCGATAGCGAGCTGACCGGTGATGAGTCGCTCACTAAGCGGCCGATGGGGCGTGTGGCAGATCCGCTGCGTCTGATGGGCGCTACCATCGATACCGCCGAAGGCGGCCGTCCGCCGTTAAAGATCCACGGCGGTGCGCCGCTGAAAGGTATTCACTACGACATGCCGATGGCCAGCGCGCAGGTAAAGTCATGCCTGCTGCTTGCTGGGCTCTATGCCGAAGGTGAAACCCGCGTGCGCGAGCCAGCTCCTACCCGTGACCATACCGAGCGTATGCTTAACGGCTTTGGCTACCCCGTTTCCCGGGAAGGGGACACCTGCTGGCTGCAGGGGGGCGGTAAGCTGACGGCAGGGCCGATTGACGTGCCTTCCGATATCTCTTCCGCCACGTTTTTCCTCGTCGCGGCGGCCATTACGCCGGGCTCGGATATCACGTTAGAGCATGTAGGTATCAATCCAACCCGCATTGGCGTGATCAATATTTTGAAATTGATGGGCGCCGACTTAACGCTTGAAAACGAGCGTGAAGTGGGTGGCGAGCCAGTGGCGGATATTCGTATTCGTTACGCGCCCCTAAAAGGTATTGATATTCCCGTCGATCAAGTGCCGCTGGCTATAGATGAGTTCCCGGCGCTATTTATCGCGGCGGCCAATGCTCATGGCACGACGCGCCTGCGCGGCGCGGAAGAGCTGCGGGTGAAAGAGTCCGACCGTATCCAGGCCATGGCCGATGGCCTTGCGGTGCTTGGCGTTGAGCATACGGTGGTGGAAGACGGTATCGATATTATCGGTAACGGCAACGACAGCGTGCCGAGCTATGGCGGCGGCCGTATCGATAGCTTGGGTGACCACCGTATTGCTATGGCGTTTGCCATTGCGTCACTGCGTGCAAGCGACGAGATTGTTATTGACGACTGTGCGAATGTCGCTACCTCGTTCCCCGACTTTGTCGCGCTGGCGCAGCGCATCGGCATGGGCGTTAGTGTGGAGGGTGCCAATGGCGTCTAAGGTACCTGTGCTGACAATCGATGGCCCCGGCGGTGCCGGTAAAGGCACGATTAGCAGCCTCGTGGCCGAGCGTTTAGGTTGGCACCTATTAGACAGTGGGGCACTTTATCGTCTAACGGCCCAGGCGGCTGTCAAGCATCATATCGCCCTAGATGATGAGGCGGCACTGGCAGCGATTGCCACTGAGTTAGATGTTGCCTTTCCTGTGGTAGATGGTCAGCCTTGCACCCTGTTAGAGGGCGAAGACGTTGGGCAGGTGATTCGTACCGAGCAAGCGGGTGAACTTGCTTCTCAGGTCGCAGCACTGCCTAGTGTGCGCGCAGCACTACTTCAGCGCCAGCGAGATTTTTGCCAATTACCTGGGCTGGTGGCAGACGGCCGCGATATGGGAACTGTCGTATTTCCCGAGGCGCCGTTGAAGGTTTTTCTCACCGCCAGCGCTGAAGAACGGGCTCGCAGAAGGCATCTACAGTTGCAGGAAGCAGGGGTGGATGCTAGTCTGTCGAGTCTTTTAAAGGAGATTCAGGCACGCGATGCACGCGATACGCAGCGCAGTGTGGCTCCTCTCAAGCCGGCAGATGATGCCATTACGCTTGATACCACGCGCCTGAGCATACCGGAAGTGGTTGATCGGCTGACCGAACTGCTTGCCCAACGCGGCATGTCTAACGGCATTTGATTCTCCCTTGCGGCGTTTTTGGAAAGGTGTCACGACGTGGCAGGGCGATAACTCCATATCAGTGAGCCCGGTCAGGTCTAACCAGCGCTAACGCCTCCAAAAGCAGAGTGACATTAGGCCCGTACTCGCTGGTGGTACGGAGAAGGCAGTTATGCCTCAACAACGTTGATCACGTAGGAAAACCATGAGCGAAAGCTTTGCTGAACTGTTTGAACAGTCTCTTAACGACATCAACATGGAGCCAGGCGCTATCGTCGCGGCTCAGGTTGTCGACATTGACGGTGACTGGGTTACCGTTAACGCTGGTCTGAAATCCGAAGGTCAGATCCCTGCGGCACAATTCCGCGATGAGAATGGTGAACTGACCATCGCTATCGGTGACGACGTTCACGTTGCACTGGAAGCCGTTGAAGATGGCTTCGGTGAAACGCGTCTGTCCCGTGAAAAAGCCAAGCGCGCAGAAGCTTGGAAGATTCTGGAAGCAGCCTTCGAGAAAGACGAAATCGTCAAGGGCGTGATCAACGGTAAAGTCAAAGGCGGCTTCACTGTCGACGTCGACTCTATCCGTGCCTTCTTGCCGGGCTCTCTGGTTGACGTTCGTCCGGTTCGCGACACTGCGCATCTGGAAAACAAAGAGCTGGACTTTAAAGTCATCAAGCTTGATCCGAAGCGCAACAACGTCGTTGTATCGCGTCGTGCCGTGCTGGAAGCAGAAAACAGTGCTGAGCGTGAAGCGCTGCTGGCCACTCTGCAAGAAGGTCAGCAAATCAAGGGTATCGTTAAGAACCTGACTGATTACGGCGCCTTCGTTGATCTGGGCGGCGTTGACGGCCTGCTGCACATCACTGATATGGCTTGGAAGCGTATCAAGCATCCGTCTGAAATCGTTGCCGTTGGCGACGAGATCAACGTCAAAGTGCTGAAGTTTGACCGTGAGCGCAACCGCGTTTCACTGGGTCTGAAGCAGCTGGGCGAAGATCCGTGGGTCAACATCAAAGAGCGTTACCCGGAAGGCATGAAAGTGCACGCTGTGGTCACTAATCTGACCGATTACGGCTGCTTTGCTGAGCTGGAAGAAGGCGTTGAAGGTCTGGTTCACGTGTCTGAAATGGACTGGACCAACAAGAACATTCATCCGTCTAAAGTCGTTCAAGTGGGCGATGATGTTGACGTGATGGTTCTTGATATCGATGAAGAGCGTCGTCGTATTTCTCTGGGTATCAAGCAGTGCACTGCTAATCCGTGGGAAACGTTCAACGCTGAATACAACAAGGGCGACCGTGTTTCCGGTACCATCAAGTCAATCACTGACTTCGGTATCTTCATCGGCCTTGAAGGCGGTATCGACGGTCTGGTTCACCTGTCCGACATCTCCTGGACAGAAACAGGCGAAGAAGCCGTTCGCAACTTCAAGAAAGGCGACGAAGCAGAAGCCGTTATTCTGTCTATCGACCCGGAGCGTGAGCGCATCTCCCTGGGTATCAAGCAAATGGATTCCGATCCGGTTGCTGAGTACCTGTCAGTGAATGATAAAGGCAGCATCGTTACTGGACGCGTCGTAGAAGTTGACGCTAAAGAAGCACACGTTGAGCTGGCAACTGACGTTATTGCCATTCTTAAAGCGTCTGAAATTAGCGCAGACCGCGTTGAAGATGCACGCAATGTGCTGAACGAAGGCGACAGCGTTGAAGCGCGTATTGTCAGCGTCGATCGTAAGAGCCGTCAGATCAATCTGTCGGTGAAAGCGAAAGAGCAAGACGACACTCGTCAGAACCTGAAGAAACTGCGTGACCAAGAGCCGGAAGCAGCAGGTGGCCCGACCACTATCGGTGATCTGATCAAGCAGCAGATGGGTCAAGACTAAATTATTAGTTTTTTCCTACTAAAGCGCCGCCCAAAAGGGCGGCGTTTTTTTTGCAAAATTTTACACACTTTTCTTTGTTGGCTTAGTCAGAAGTAAGTGGATGATTGGGTTAATAAGCAAAGGCTTTAAAGCGCTATTGTGGATTGTAAAATTGTTTAGTAAATGGACCAAAATGAACTAGACTGTTGTCAATTACAAAATTTAAGGCAATAATGTGTCCGCATCCTGAACTAATCGGTATTGAGTTGCCCAGCTGAATGCCATCGCAGTTAAAACCAAGCTAAAAGGATTTCCTATGTCACTGTTAAACGACTACATTCAAAAAGAGCAGCAGCTTAAACAGCTTCAAGAAGAGCTGCAGCGTCTTGAAGGCGACCAGCGCCTGAAAAGCGAGCTTGAGTTTAAAGCTAAACTTGAAGCACTGATGAACGAGTTTGGTAAGCGTCCTGCAGATGTAATTGCGCTTTTGGATCCGACTACTGATCAGCGCAGTGCCAAAGCAGCTCCAGCCGCCTCTACTCGCCGTAAGCGTCGTTTAAAGATCTATAAGAACCCGCATACTGGTGAAGTGATTGAAACCCGTGGTGGGAACCATAAAGGTCTGCGTAGCTGGAAAGATGAGCATGGTGATGAAGCTGTCGAGTCCTGGCTCGTACGCATGGAAGACTAAGTAGTTTAACCGGCATTTCTAATAGAAATGCCGGTTTTGTTTTTAGAGGGTTAGTTTCCAGCAGCGACCTAGAAGACTGGCTTGGAAGTCAGCAGGGTTTGGCACTGCGGACTAGTCGGCCACTAGTTCAGCATCAACCAGTTCAATAGATGTGCGTTGCTTCTCTCAGTAGTGGCACCCGCAGCTCTAAGTGATCGGGGTGCCATAAAATCCGTGGGGATTCTCCACTAATGTGAAAGCGATGCTGTTGATTGAGCAGCTGCAGTAGCGTTGATGTCAATGCATCTGATAGCTCATCAAAATCATCAAAGCAGGTTTTTGCATAGTGTTGTGCAGGAATTTCAATGCGCCGGTAAGCAACTGGTAGGGCTAAATTTTCTGTATTTGCTGTGTGGGCTAAATAGAGACCAATGTCAGTTCTTGACTTGCGTACCTTAGCGCCTGCCTCAAGGGCGTCAACTTTGTCTGCGAGCAGGTCAGGTAGCGCTACTGTAGGTGTCGCATGCCCCAGTTGAGCCACAAAGCAGGGGAGGTGGTTAGCATGGTGCGACATATTGCCTAGGCCAGAGATAGCATTTGGAGCTTTATAGACACGCGTAAAAACAGCCTGGCGTGGACGGCTCTTTTCGATAGTAGTGGTAAACTGTTTTACAGGTAACGCTAGGTGGCGCATGCTGCTAAAAGATTGGCGATAATGCCTAGGCGTCAGCTGATAGCGCCGCTGAAATGCGCGCGAAAACGATGAATGGTTTGCATACCCGCAGCGAATGGCAATATGCGCTATATTTTGTGGGGTAAGCGATAGCAAGACCGCTGCTCGCTCTAAGCGCCTCTGCTCACGATAAGCGCTAGGAGAGGTGTTGAAGCAGTGACGAAATTGCCGCCGTATCTGTGACGCTGAATATCCCAAGTGATTAGCAAGGTCTTCTATACTTAGCGATTGATCAAGCGTGTCCTGTAGCCAGATCTCAGCTCGCGACATTGCATTGAACATTATCTGGCCTCCCATGCGTGAGTCATACAGGTCAGTTGATAGCTTGCCTGTAATGCACCCTCCCGGTGCTTGTTGTTGCTGGTAACCTGGTGGTCCATGACTTTTATCGTTGCCACCAGTGTTTGAGTGTTATCTACAGAGCGGCCATCCATGGCTCGTGATGGAACGTGATGCGTTTGACGTTCGATAGATAGCCGGATAATCATTATTACCGATTAGTGGCTTCATCACGATGGTGTCTTTATGCTGCTAAGCTGAAGCAAAGGCAAGTTTGCTATGGGAGTTTACGCGTTTGTGCACAGTTTTTTTGTAAATAAAGTCTGTTTTGCAGACATATCGACCATCCCAAGTAAGGTGTAAATGAAACATCGATGAAATATCAAAAGGTTCAAAAACAACTGGATGAGCGTGAAAAGCTGCGTAAGTTTCGTGAGCTGGATGACGCCTTTGCGCAAGCATTGCGTCAGTTGGAAGATCCTGATAGTGACTTTGATATTCCAACAGGGCCCCCTGTACGCTCTTTAGCGGCGCTCGAGGCTGATGATCAGGCTGAGCGGCAGAAGGAACAGGATCTGCTGTTCAGCCAGCGCTTAAAGGCCTTGCTGAAGGAGTATGATTTATCAGAGGGTGGGGTAAGCGAACTGATACAGACGCTATTGGCCTACGGCCTATGGGAGATGGATCGCATGCCCGCCCAAAGTGACAGTGGGCACTAACGGTAGCGATATACCCGCAAGCTGGGTAGAAATACGTCACTCTCCAGCTTTTCATCCCGACGCTTTGCCCGCGTACGCTGCGCGGGCGGCTCTAGGGGCGGCATTTTAATATGTGGCAAGCGATTTTCAGGGGCGGGAACAATAAGCGGCATGGCAATATTTAATGCGCGCCGGGTATGGCCGTCTTCTAGTGGTTCTGTAAAAAACAGGTTGCCGCGCATGAGCGGGGCTTGGTTTTGTACCTGTGCTAGCGGTTCGCTGCTTGGTATTCCCGCTAGTCTACGTAGCTGAATGCGGATATGTGGCGAGTCGGTATCTAACTGCAGTAGTTTCTGCTCAGCCTCCTGAACTGTGATGCGCTTGATAGAGCGCCCGCTGCTGTACCAAGCGAACCGAACTCTTGCGACAGGTGCTTCTGCAATAGGTAGCTGTCGCCAGCACTGTTTTAAATGCAGCCTAGCAAGGCCGCCCTGGCGAAGCACTGTTTCTACTTCAGGGTGGCGCTGTGGAAGGCGGTGTTTGGCTTCGCTGAGTGCGTTAGGGTGGCTTTGTTTGATTCGTTGGAGCAGCTCGCTTATCGCCTTTTTGGCAGCATTGACCTCTTGGAATGCTGATATAAGTGTATCGTCAGCGGCAATAAGAGCGATGTAGTTGCGAGTCTCACGGCCGTCTTGATTCTGCTGATGCCACATATCCAGCAATGCGGCCCGTAGCCACCCCGCATTGCTTAACCCATCAAAACGCCAGGTAGCGGGCGTTTTCGCTTCATATAACGTAGCGGCATGATGAATGGTGTTAATGAGTTGATCAAAATGATCATCTAACTCATGGAGTAAGCGATAAAGCGGGCGCGAGGTGTCGGTCATTAGCGGTACGCTGTGTTAAGAGAGCGGAGCATCTTTGTCGGCCTGAGCTAGCAGGGTTTCAATATCTGCTTCGTCCATAGCGGATTCACCTGAAATACGGTGGGACTCTTCTGCCCAGGCACCTAAATCTAGCAGTTGGCAGCGCTTACTGCAGAAAGGGCGGTAATGGCTTTCGGGGGCCCAGGGCACCCGTTTGCCGCACTGTGGGCAATCTACTTCCAGCGGTGCATCATTAGCGGGAATGGGCATGGTGGGCTCCTTTATGATGTTTTGCTGTTTCGGTAACGCTGATCTAGCGTACTTACTTGTTGCCGAGTGAAGTCGAGGCCCTGACTGTTATCAATGACATCGTCTGCACGTGAGAGGCGTTCGTCTCGAGGCAATTGGGCGGCGAGGATAGCACGCACTTGCGTTTCGCTCACCTTATCCCGCGCCAGTGTCCGGGAGATTTGCTCGTGTTCTGGAACATCAACCACCAATGTACGGTTCACCAAGGCATCCTGTCCTGATTCAAACAGTAACGGCGATACCAATAGCACATAGGGCGATGTTGCGCTCAAGCGCTCAAGGTGTGCAAGTAAACGCTCGCGAATGCGAGGATGAGTAACGGATTCAAGCCACGCGCGCTGAGTAGGGTCATCAAACACAATTTGGCGTAACGCAGCCCGATTAAGGCTCCCATCTTCATTAATAACCTGCTCACCGAAGCGCTCGGTAATTGCCGCTAGAGCAGGCTCACCTGGTGCTACGACTTCACGAGCAACGTCATCGGCATCCACCCAGCCCGCTCCAAGGTCTCCAAAAGCGCGGGCAACGGTGGATTTTCCTGACCCGATACCGCCAGTGACACCAATAATCATGTGATTCCTTTAAAGGCTATCAAAAACAAAGGTAGCAGACTGATTAATAGATGAGCGCCAGATAAAGTGCCATCAGCTCATCGCCCACCAGTAGCCCTATCCATCCAGCCAGCGCTAAAAATGGCCCAAAGGGGAGAGGCTGCCCGCGTAAGCGGGGTGATAGTGCTTGGGCTACTAGCCCACAAATAGCGCCTATGCCTGCCGAAACAATCAGTAGTAGCGGTAGCATGCTCCAACCAAGCCAAGCGCCTAAGGCGGCTAGCAGTTTGAAGTCGCCAAAGCCCATTCCCTCTTTGCCAGTTACCAATTTAAAGAGCCAATAAAAGCTCCACAATACGAGATAGCCAGCCATCGCTCCCCATACTGCGCTAGGCAGCATCACCGGCTGAAAGAGTAGTTGGTAGAGTAGGCCCGCCCATAATAGCGGTAGGGTAATAATGTCGGGCAGCAAATAAGTGCGTAGATCTATCACAGTTAAGGCTAGCAGCGCCAGACATGCACCGTAGATGAACAGGCTAGCTACGCTAGGACCGTGCAGTGCCAAGACGGCTACAGCAAGCACTCCACCCATTAACTCTACAACTGGGTATTGGGGGCTGATGCGGGTTTGGCAGTGGGCGCAGCGGCCGCGACGCTTTAACCAACCTACTAGTGGTAGATTGTCGTGCCAGGCAATGGCATGTTCGCAGCTTGGGCACATAGAGGGTGGGTAAGCGAGGTTAAAACGCGGTGCAGGCTCCGTGGGTTGCTCAAGCGACTCCAGCGCCTCGTTGCGCCACTGGCGCATCAGCATAACGGGTAAGCGAGTGATCACGACGTTTAAAAAACTGCCTAAGCAAAGGCCTATCACCAATGCAGACACATACAAAAATGTTGGCGGTAAGCCCATGGTGCTCCTAATTGAGTCTCAAGGTTAGGTTATAGCGCCGTACCAATTTCAAATATCGGCAGGTACATTGAAACGACAACGCCACCCACCAGGACACCGAGTACCACAATAATAATTGGCTCCATAAGTGAGGTTAGCGCATCCACTTTGTTATCTACTTCTTCTTCATAATAGTCAGCCACGCGGTTAAGCATGGCATCTAGCGAGCCCGCTTCTTCGCCAATGCTCACCATTTGTACAGCCAATGCAGGGAATCGGTTGGTCATGCGCATGGCGAAGTGGAGCTGTTGGCCCGTAGTGACATCTTGGCGCACTTCATTGATTGCTTTGCTGTACACACGGTTATCCGCAGCACCAGCGGCAGTTTCCAAACCTTCAACCAACGGCACACCAGAGGCAAAGGTTGTCGCTAGGGTACGAGTGAAGCGGGAGACGGCTGACTTATGCATGATATCGCCAATGATGGGTAGCTTAAGCAGCAAACCATCTAGCCGATAAGCGACCTTAGGCGAGCGCCGCGCAGCGGCTTTTAAAAGCATGATGCTTCCCACTAACGCGCCGAGGGCATGGAGCCAATACTGCTGCGCCATCTCAGAAAGGTTAACGGTAAACTGAGTAAGGGCGGGTAGCTCAGCACCAAAACCCTGGAACATACTCTCGAACTCTGGCACTACCTTGATTAACAGCAGCATAGTGACCCCAATACCAATAGCCATAACGGAGGTCGGGTACCAAAGTGCTTTTTTCACTCGATTTTTAAGCGACTCCACTTTCTCTTTGTAGCTGGCAATACGCTCCAGCATTTGGTCGAGCGCGCCAGCCTGTTCGCCTGCATCGACTAAGTTTACAAATAGTCGATCGAACTGTCTGGGGTGTTTGGCCATGGCCCCAGAAAGGCTATCACCCGAAGAGACGTCCTCCATAATTTGCTGTGTTAGCGCCACCATCGCTGGTTTTTTTAGGCTTTCTGAAACGGCCTGCAGCGCCTGCAAGATAGGAATGCCCGCTCGTACCATGGTGGCCATTTGGCGAGCAAAGACCATGATATCGACATTGGTGACCTTGCCTCGGCCGCTGAAGCTGCTGCGCTTTTGGACTTTGCTAGCAACAATACGCTGTTTGGCGAGCTGCTCTACAATATCCGCCTTGGTACGGCCGATGAGTTCGCCACGCATAGGCCTATCTTGGGGGCCTTTACCAGCCCACTTCCAGCGGTGCAGCGGAGCGGGCTTGGCGCGGCGTGCTTTGGCTCTAGCCATTCGCTGGGTTACTCCTTACTGATTCGGTTAACTTCATCTAGACTTGTGCTGCCATCAAGAACGCGGCTTAGGCAGCTTTGGTAAAGGCTAGGGTAGCCTTCCCGGCGCGCTTGCTGGTCGATTTCAATGGCATTGCCATCGCGCATAATCAGTTGGCGCATCTCGTCGGTAATCGGCATTACTTCATAAATGCCAAGCCGCCCTTTATAACCCTGAGTACATTGCTTACAACCAACCGCCTTATAAATAGTGGCATCGCGAATATCTTGCTGGTTGAAGCCTGCTTTACGCAGTGCCTCGACAGGAATCTCAGCGGGCGTTTTGCACTGATGACACAATTTACGGGCTAGTCGCTGAGCAATAATTAAGCTGACTGAGCTGGCAATGTTGTAAGTAGCGACCCCCATATTGGCAAGGCGTGTTAGCGTTTCCGCCGCCGAGTTAGTGTGCACGGTTGAAAGCACCAAGTGGCCAGTTTGAGCCGCTTTTACGGCGATCTCAGCGGTTTCTAAATCACGAATTTCGCCTACCATCACCACATCAGGGTCTTGGCGCAAAAAAGCACGGAGAGCGCTGGCGAAGTCGAGGCCAATTTTGGGGAGTACGTTGACTTGGTTAATGCCTGAAACTTTAATTTCTACCGGGTCTTCAGCCGTGCAGATATTGCGCTGGGTTTGGTTGAGAATATTGATGCCGGTATACAGAGTGACGGTTTTACCACTGCCGGTTGGTCCAGTCACCAAAATCATGCCTTGGGGCTTTTTAAGCGCGTTCTCATAAGCAGTTTGCTGTTGAGGGCTAAAACCAAGCTGGTCAATACCCAGTTGTGCGGATGTGGGGTCCAATATTCGCAGAACGATTTTCTCACCCCATACCGTAGGCAATGAGTTGACACGGAAATCAATCGAACGGGTTCGTGAGAGCTGCAGCTTGAGCGCGCCGTCTTGTGGCAGGCGTCGTTCGGAGATATCTAGCCGGGACATAATCTTCAAACGCGCGGCAAGACGGTCTCTTAGGGCAAACGGCGGGCGAGCAACCTCTACCAACATGCCATCGACACGAAAGCGTACACGGAATTGGGTTTCGTAAGGCTCAAAGTGAATATCCGATGCCCCTCGACTAATGGCATCTAGGAGGATTTTATTGACAAATTTAACAACGGGGGCGTCTTCGCTGTTTTGCTCGGCTTTATCCAGGGCAACTTCATCGCCATCCGCGTTTTGGATGATATTAAGCCCACTGACCGCATCATCAACGTTTTCCAGTTCCTCAAGCATGCTGCGCTCATTTTGCGCGAGATACTGGATTAAAGTGTTACGAAGCTGATCAGCGGGTGCTAGTACGCCATCTACACTTAGGCCGGTGGCAAACTGTAGTTCATCCAGCTGTGTTAAGGTGGCTGGGTAGGGCACGGCCACGGTAAGCCGGTGTCCATGCCGAGCAAGGGGAAGAATATCCAGCCGTTGTAGAATTTTTACGGGGTAGTCATTAGCAGGTGGTAGGGCGTTAACACGGATAGCTTCCAGATCAATGACAGGTAGGCCATACTCCCAGGCCGCTGCAACGGCCGCTGCATTGGACTCAACTAGCCCGCTATCCACCACATGCTGTAGAAGCGAAATTTCTAAATCCGCAGCCGTGCTTTCCGCAACGGTCGCCTGGGCATCGGTTAGCAGGCCGTGCTTGACCAGCCGTTTGGCAATACCGCGCAGCCCCCCATGGTGGGCCGCATGGCTAAGGGTGGACTCCGGGGTGATTTGGCTCATAGCTGACTCGGTGGCTAGGCATATATGCTGAGTGTTGTACCATATTTACCCTATATGAGGTACTAGCCACCTCTAGGCTAACCGATGAAATAGGCTGCTACAGAGGCTCTAAACGGATGAGAAAGCTGGTTGCCATAGCCGGGTTCGTAAGCTACTGTAAGCCGTATGTTAGGCGACGGTTTAGTGAATCCTAGCCTACTCATAACCTCATCACCGCAAGGGAACCTCGCAATGCAAACTACTCAACCTAACCAACCCCGCCGCTTCAAGCAGCAGGGCTTTACCCTCATCGAGCTGCTGATTGTAATTGCGATCATCGGTATTCTTTCCGCTGTAGCTGTGCCTCAATACCAAACGTATACACAACGAGCAGAGGCAACATCGGCATACTCCACTCTAAGCTCACTTCAGACTGGTTTTGACGCCGCTTTGGCTTCTGGAGTTGATCCCGATGAGGAGTTTGATGCTACTGATGGCAATGATGCTTTTGAAACTTATGTAGGCTTTGACGAAGAGGAGTTGAGCGGTGGGAATACTGTTACATACACAGGCCTGGATACGACTATGCCGACAATAACTTTTAACTTTGGTTCTATTGGTGCTGCTGCAACCAGTGGAACGGATGGAGCGGGTGATACATCCGCTTCTAACACTATGGCTGTAACTCGTACTGCTAATGGTGGCTGGACTTGTGCAGCCACTATTGAAGACAATATTCGTCCGCGTGGCTGTCAAGAAGATACAGAACAAGAGTAATTAATATTTGTTTGCTTAAAACAGCCGCTGACTATGCGGCTGTTTTTTATTTCCACACTCCCTGCGTATTTGCCTTATACACTCAAAGCTCCTAGATAGATTAAATGCCTTGAAGGAGCCAGTTATGAGACCCATCACCTTAGGCGTTTTACTCGCCACTCTGTTTTGGCATACAGCCGCTTCCGCACAGCCTGCCCATGCGCCTGCTCACGGTGCGCGAGACCACGGTAATGCCAAGCATCATCATGAACAGCGCCACCAGTATGAGCGCGACCACCGATATGTCGATTTGCCGCGTATTAATGAACGTGAGCTACTTAGCCTGTTGCGCCAGTACGATGCCCCCCGCGCTGAGCCGCTGCCGCCAGGCATCCAGCGCCGATTAGAGCGCGGTAAACCGCTTCCTCCAGGCATTGCTAAACACTTTGATGGGCCGATTGCCCGTGAGCTGCCTCGTTATCCCGGCTACGAGTGGGAGCGTGTAGGGGCGGATGTGGTCTTGATTGAAGCGGCTACCAGGGTGGTTGTAGACGTGCTGGTAGACGCTTTGCGCTAGCCCCCGAAAAGTGCAGCGTTTATGCTGGGTGAATGGTGGAATTTATCCAATGAACAGGAGCACTTATGGCTAACATCCCTCTAGAAGAGCGCCTAGCGCTGGCAATGGCGATTGCGGAAGAGGCCGGGCAGATGATTCGTGATGCCCGCGAACAGCAAACTTTTAGCCAGCGTTTAAAGGCGGGCATTGAGCTCGTGACCGATGTGGATGTTGCCGTCGATAAGCTGATTAGCCAGCGTTTGGAAGAGCACTTCCCCGGTGAGGCGCGCTTAAGCGAAGAGCTAAGCCCAGAAGAAGCGCTACACAACCCCGCCGAACAGCTATGGGTGGTTGACCCTATCGATGGCACGGTGAACTTTGCTCAAGGCCTGCGCCATGTGGCAGTTTCTATTGGCTGGATTGAGCAGGGGGTAGGAAAAGTGGGAGTGGTTCATGCGCCATTTCTAAATGATACCTTTAGTGCTGCTCAGGGCTTAGGGGCGTTTTGTAATCAGCAGCCGATTACACCAAGCGGTGCGGATTCGCTGGAAAGCACCTTGGTAGGCACTGGCTTCCCTTATGATAAAACAGCACGGAAGCACCTGCTGCGCCGTTTGGAAGCTACGTTGACCCACTGCCAAGACGTACGCCGCAATGGCTCAGCGGCCTTAGATATTTGTGATGTCGCCTGCGGGCGGTTAGATGCCTACTATGAAACAGTTTCGCCCTGGGATTTTGTAGCGGGCTGGGTTATCGCCCGGGAAGCTGGTGCGCGTGTAGGGCATCTAG
>NZ_JAMZBE010000030.1:0-29623 GCF_024158645.1 Halomonas sp. 707B3 | reverse complement strand
GCGTACGGCTTTTATCAGCTGATTGGCGAATTCACCTCTCTGGCCTCCATCGGCATGCTCTCGTTTGCTGCAGCGGCCCAGTTTGCCCCCGCGCTGATTGGCGGGCTGTACTGGAAGCGCGGCAACCGCTTAGGCGTGATCGTGGGCATGAACGTGGGCTTTGCTATTTGGGCGTACAGCCTGCTCATGCCCGCCATGATTAACGCTGGCGTACTGCCTCAAGCGTGGCTTGCCGGTGGCCCGCTGGGGCTTAACTGGCTGTCGCCCACGGCGCTGTTTGGCCTGAACATGGGCGATGCCTTTACCCATGGTGTGATGCTTTCGCTAGGGGTCAATCTGTTCTGCTATATCTTTGTCTCACAGATCACCTCCCAGCGAGTGGTCGAACGCATTCAGGCGTCGCTGTTTGTGGATAGCGTCGAAACCCGCCAAACCTCCGTTAATCGCCCCTGGACAGGGGCCACAACGGTGGGTGATTTGAAAGTGCTGTGTGAGCGCTTCTTAGGCGCGGGCCAAGTCGACCGTGCTTTTGATGATTACGCACGCCGAGCAGGCAAGCCGTTGGATGACGGCACCCGCGCCTCCATCGACGTGATCCAATTTACCGAGCGCTTTCTCGCGTCTGTCCTGGGGGCATCGTCGGCGCGGATCGTGGTGAACTCTGCACTTCAAGGGCGAGGCATTGGTATTTCCGATGTGATCTCCATCGTAGATGAAGCCTCCCAGGTACTGGAGTTCAACCGTGCCCTGCTGCAGGCCACCATCGAAAACATCAACCAAGGCATCAGCGTGGTCGACCAGAACCTGCGCCTGGTGGTGTGGAACCAGCGCTATTTAGAGCTGTTCCGCTTTCCTGATCACATTATTCGCGTTGGCGCACCGATGGATCGCATCTTCCGCTACAACGCCCACAACGGCGAGTACGGCCCTGGCGACCCGGAAGAGCACGTGCAACTGCTGCTGGATAACATTCGCGATGGCCAACCCCACCGCTACGTGCGCTACCGCCAGGATGGGAGCGTGCTGGAAGTACAGGGCAACCCGATGCCCGGCGGCGGCTTTGTCTATACCTATCAGGATATTACCCAGCAAAAGCGTATCGAAGAGGCGCTGATCCGCTCAGAAAACAATATCCGCATCTATACCGATAACGTCCCGGCGCTCATTGCCTACTTCGATAAAGAGAGCCGCTATCTCTTTACCAACCGCGCCTACGAGCAGGCGTTCAACATCGACCGCAACGCGGTGATTGGGCGGCGCTACAAAGACGTGCTGCCGGTGAAACAGGCCGAAGAGCGGGTGCCCTGGGTACAGCGCACCCTGGCCGGTGAGCGGGTCAGTTTTGAAGTCTCCATGCGGGTCAACGACGCCATGCGCTATATGCTGGTGACCTATACGCCTCACTTTGGCGACAGCCAATCGATTTTGGGTTTCTTCGCTCTGTATCAAGACATTACCGAGCGCCGCCAAGCGGAAATCGCCCTGAAAGAGACCAACGAGACCCTGGAAGAGCGGGTGCGCGAACGTACCCAAGCACTCTCAGAAGCCAACGCCGCACTGCGCCAGGAGAACCGTGTGCGCGCCGAAGCGGAGCAGGCACTGCGCCAAGCGAAACAGCTCGCGGAAGACGCCAACGCCTCGAAAACCCGCTTCCTGGCTGCCGCCAGCCACGACCTACTGCAACCTCTGAATGCCGCGCGCCTGTTTACCTCTGCGCTGATGCAGAACGTCACCGCCAGCGACACCCAGCGCACCATTGGCCATATCGACAACTCGCTGCAAGCGGCCGAAGAGCTACTAGGCACGCTGCTGGATATCTCAAAACTGGATGCGGGTGCGCTAACGCCACGGCGCAGCCATTTCGCCTTAGCCGATATTTTCCGTCCGCTACGCGCTGAGTTTGAGGTGATGGCCGATGATCGCGGCTTGGACCTCGACGTTGTGCCCACTCAGCAATGGGTAGACTCCGACCCGCAGATGCTGCGTCGCATCGTGCAAAACTTCCTCTCTAATGCCATTCGCTACACCCAAGAAGGCCGCGTGCTATTGGGCTGTCGCCGCCAGAGTGGGCGGCTACTGATTGAGGTGTGGGACAGCGGCCCCGGGATTCCTGAATCCAAGCTAACGGAAATCTTCCAGGAGTTCCGCCGTCTGGATCAGGTCTCCCGCCATAAAGAGAGCGAAAAAGGCCTTGGGCTGGGGCTCTCCATTGCCGATCGTATGAGCCGCGTTCTGGATCACCCCATCAAAGTGCGCTCGTGGGAAGGGGTAGGCACGGTGTTCTCGGTCAGCGTCCCCATCGTTGCGGCCCGAGAAATAACCGTCGCCGATCAGGAGCCCAGTGGCCGTCGTAGCGGTAATAAGCTGGCGGGCACACGGATTGTGTGTATCGACAACGAAACGCTGATTCTAGAAGGCATGACCGCGATGCTCAGCGGCTGGGGCTGCGAAGTGTTTACCGCCACGAGTATCGGTGGAGCAAAATCGATTCTACGCAATATGGACGGTGATCCTGACGCCATCCTGGCGGATTATCACCTGGATAACGAGGTCACCGGCCTGATGGCGCTAGAAGCACTTAGTGAGCGCTTTGCAGGGGCCGTTCCCGGCATTGTCATCACCGCCGACCGTACCGAAGCCGTCGCAGAAGAGATCAAGCGCGCAGGCTACCAGCTCCTGCTCAAGCCGGTGAAACCAGCCGCCCTACGCGCACTGCTCACTCGTACTCTCCAGGCCAGCCGCGCTAAACCCTAATAGTGAACCCAAAAACAGCAGCGCCGCGCTTAGAAAAATCTAAGCGCGGCGCTGTTCACCTGCCGTTAGCCGTTACGACTCGACTTTCGGCGGCTCCACTTCGAGTTTCTGCGCGGCAATAACCGCCTGAGTGCGCGAGTGCACGCCCAGCTTACGCAAAATGGCCGTCACGTGGGCTTTAATAGTCGCTTCTGACACATTCAGCTCGTAGGCAATTTGCTTATTCAGCAGGCCTTCGGTCAGCATGTTCAGTACGCGAAACTGCTGGGGTGTTAGCGAGGCAATCGCCTCGGCAAAGCGCGACTCCTCTTCACTGGTCTCTTCCAGTACATTGGCGAGTGCTTCCGGTAACCACACCTCACCCTGCAGAATCTCGCCGACCGCTTCCGCGATCAGTTGCAGCGATGATGATTTAGGAATAAAACCAGAGGCACCGTAGTCGATAGCACGACGCACCACGTAGGGCTCATCGCTGCCGGACACGACGGCTACCGGAATATCCGGCATCTGCCCGCGCAGTTGGATGAGACCCGAAAAGCCGTGGGCGCCAGGCATATGAAGATCCAGCAGAATTAAATCCGCATCGGGGTGTCGATTAACGACCTCAGTGGTGGCTTCCATGGTGTCGGCTTCGACAATCTCAGCCTGGGGGGCCAACTGGCGCAACGCCTGGGTGAGCGCTGCACGAAACAGCGGATGGTCGTCAGCGACGATAAACTTATGGGCTACTGCCATGGATATTCCTCCGGTTCCTCGAGCAGCGGGGTTGCCTGCCGCCGCGACGCTAGGCTCATACGGTTGAAGCATGGTACCCCATGGGCTTCATCATGCCCAAGCATCACATGCACAATTTGTTATTGAGACGTCATCCGAACAGAAACAGCAGTGCCGGCCCTATGGCCGGCACTGCATCGGATAAGCGCAGTTTGCCTGATCGTAATGAGCAAACGCTTGACGTCCGTCATTGAAAATCGCCCCCACTGCTGAATGCCAGCGGGGGCGATCAGATTACTGATTTGCCCGATGCTCAATCAAGTCATCGACGACCGATGGATCTGCCAGCGTGCTGGTATCGCCCAGACCATCGCACTCGTTGGCGGCAATTTTGCGCAGAATGCGGCGCATAATTTTACCTGAACGCGTTTTCGGCAGCCCCGGTGCCCACTGGATAACATCCGGCGAGGCAATCGGCCCGATATCTTTACGCACCCACTGGGTCAGCTCTTTCTTTAGCTCGTCCGTGGGGTCGATACCGTCGTTCAGGGTAACGTAGATGTAGATACCCTGACCTTTGATATTGTGGGGGAAGCCCACCACCGCCGCTTCAGCCACAGCAGAGTGCGCTACTAGCGACGACTCGATCTCAGCAGTACCCATACGGTGGCCAGAGACGTTCAGCACGTCATCCACACGGCCCGTAATCCAGTAGTACCCATCCTCATCACGACGGCAGCCGTCACCAGTGAAGTACATGCCGTCGTAGGTGGAGAAGTACGTCTGAACAAAGCGCTCGTGGTCGCCCCAGATAGAGCGTGCTTGCCCCGGCCAGGAGTCTAGAATCACCAGGTTGCCTTCGGTAGCACCTTCCAGCGTGTTGCCCTCGTTATCGACCAGAGCAGGTTTAACGCCGAAGAAAGGCGTCGTTGCTGAGCCCGGTTTCAGGTCGGTGGCCCCCGGCAGCGGCGCAATCATGATGCCGCCGGTTTCTGTCTGCCACCAAGTATCCACAATCGGGCACTTCTCGTTGCCGATCACGCGGTAGAACCACTCCCACGCTTCGGGGTTAATCGGCTCCCCCACCGACCCCAGTAAGCGCAGCGAATCACGCTTGCTGGAATCCATCACGTTGTCGCCATGAGCCATCAGCGCACGCACGGCTGTGGGCGCGGTGTAGAGGATATTGACCTGATGCTTATCGACGATTTCACCCATGCGGCCGTGGGTCGGATAGCTCGGCACGCCTTCAAACATCAGCGTAGTGGCACCGTTCGCCAGCGGGCCGTAGACGATATAGCTATGCCCGGTCACCCAGCCCACGTCGGCCGTACACCAGTAGATTTCGCCCTCTTGATAGTCGAACACGTACTGATGCGTCATGGCGGCGTAAGTCAGGTAACCGCCGGTAGTGTGCTTCAAGCCTTTCGGCGCGCCGGTGGAGCCTGAGGTGTAGAGAATGAACAGCGGGTCTTCCGCGTTCATCGCCTCGGCCGGGCACTCGCTGGACTGTTTGTCGACCAGCTCGTCAAACCAGATATCGCGGCCTTCCTGCCAGTCGATCTCACCGCCGGTGCGCTTCACGACCAGCACGTTTTTGCACACGTCGGTGCCATCGCGCTTGAGCGCGGAGTCGACGTTCTCTTTCAGCGGCACATGCTTGCCGCCGCGAACCGACTCATCGGCAGTGATCACCAGTTTGGAATCTGCGCCGATGACCCGCTGGGCCACAGCGTCTGGCGAGAAGCCGCCAAATACCACCGAGTGCACCGCACCGATACGGGCGCAGGCCAACATGGCCATGGCCGCTTCGGGAATCATCGGCATATACAGCGTTACTGTATCGCCTTTCTGAACACCCAGCGATTTCAAGCCGTTTGCTAGCTGATTGGTGCGCTCGTAAAGTTCGCGATAACTAATATTTTTGGATTCGTTGGGGTTATCGCCTTCCCAAATAATCGCCGTTTGGTCGCCGCGCTTCTCTAGGTGGCGATCTAAGCAGTTCGCCGCGACGTTAAGTTCGCCGTCTTCAAACCAGCGAATATCGACGTTATCTCGGGCGAACGAGGTGTTTTTGATTTTGCTGGGGGTTTTAATCCAGTCGAGGCGTTTTGCTTGCTCGCCCCAGAAACCTTCTGGGTCGTCCATGGACTGCTGATACATTGCCGCATATTTATCTTTATCGGCCCATGCCTTGGCAGCGATGCTATCGCGCACTGGATAGACGTTTTTATGCTCGCTCATGAAATTGCCTCTGTCCGTGAAGTTGCACTCTCTAGAAAATGGTGTCGGCCTTATTATTGACTACACCGACGCGCGTAATATTTACCTAGCATAAACCTGTCCTGAACGGCTTCCCTTTAGACATTGGTATTAGCGTTTTTTATTTTAAAAACAATGATTTAAAATAGTATCACAGGTTTTTAAATGCGCTGTAGACCAAGGTCTGATCACAATGGCGGCAACGATAATGACGCCCCTTTACCACTAAGGCATGACGTCTGGCGGTAAAATGATGGATCTGGCAGCCACACTCATACCGATAAGGACGCGGTTGGGAACGCTGAATATCAAAGCGGTGCGTTACTCGGGGGGCCAGCCCAAACAGATCACGCATGACCGACTGCCACTCGCGGCCGTGGGGCTTTAAGCGCGTGCCGTTGGCCAGATGAAAGACCAGCCAGTGGGCCATCTCGTGGGGAATCACTTCATCGAAGAAGGCTTGTCGATTGTCTTTCAACAGCACTGGGTTAAAGCGTAGTCCACCCCGCCCAAGATGCGCTTGCCCTGCTGAAGCACCTTTCAAATCAAACCATACCTTTGGGGCAGGCAACGCTGGGTAGACTTCTCGGCAGCGTGCCAGGGCCTGCGCCACGCGCTCTTGAGCCGCCTGAAGCAGCGCGTCATGAGAACGCGACATGAGCTCATCGCGCGGCCAAGGGGGCAGTGGTGACGTCTTCATTAGTGATAAACTAGCCATTAGTGACGTTGCTCGATTGTGACGGATCGACAGCGGTTTTCAAAGATGACGTTGACCACGAGGCTCCCCATGGCAGAGCGCAATACCGTGACCGAAGCAAACTCGCCCGACAATGCCCCGCCTCAGCCGCTGCTTGATGATGAACAGCTCGACAGGCTGGATGATTTTCTCGATTCAGAGCAAGTGGGCGAAGATGCCCTCGATCTGATTTCAGCCCACGGCTTTCTCGTCGCCTTGGCGGTTGCCCCTAGCGAGCAGCCCACCGTGCAGTGGCTAGAGGAGCTATTCCAAGGCGAACCCAACTACCGCGACGCCGCCGAGCGCGAAGAGATCGTCCAGCTGCTGACGCTACTGCGCGACAACGCCATGGCGGTACTGGAGCAAGGAGGCCTACCGGAGCTACCCTTCGAGCTAACGCTGGATGGCCTCCCCGCCGAAGAGACGCCGATTGGCGACTGGTGTGCAGGCTTTATGGAAGCGGTGTTCAGCGACGAAAGCGCCTGGTTCCAGGATGATGAAGAGGCCGCCGCAACGCTGCTGCTGCCGTTTATGTCGCTATCGGGGCTGTTTGACGACGAACCCGATATGGCCGAGATGGCCAAAGATCAGGCCAGCCAAGAGTCCTTCGTTGTTCAACTGCCCGAGCTGGTGCTTGATCTTTACCTACACTACCGCGTACCGCCGGAAACCCCCAAGCCGAAACCGCGTAAAAAAACGCCCGCCAAGGCTAAAGGCAAGAAGCGCAAATAACCGCGCTATTTTAGGCGCATCATAAGGCCATCTACGACACCATACACCCACTCCTTGGCCCGTTGCCCCCAGGGGCGCGCGGCCCAGGCAGCGGCATCCACCTCTTGGCTGGCGGCAAAGTTACGCTCGAAAAGCGTCTGCACTTCGCAGGCAAACGCCGAGTTTTCGATCTCCTGATTGGCCTCTAGGTTCCAGTGCAGGTTCCAGTGATCAAAGTTACAGGAGCCGAGACTAACCCACTCATCGGCCAGGACGAACTTGGCGTGTATAAAAGTCGGCTGGAACTCGAAAATGCGCACGCCCGCTTTCAGCAGCCCTTGATAAAAACGCTGGCCCGCATAGCGCACGCCGGGGTGGTCGTGCTTGGCACCGGGCAGTAGCAGGCGAACGTCGACGCCTCGCCGGGCGGCTCGAATCAGGCGACGACGCAGCGCAAATGTCGGCACAAAATAGGGCGTGCACAGCCACAGCCGCTGTTGGGCGCTACTCACTCGGGCATACAGCGAGTGGCGAATCGCTTGATAGCGATAGCCCCTGGCTGACATTACGCGCCCGCGAACGCCATCCCCATGAGCGGTAGCGCTGCGTTGCGGCGGTAAAGGAATAGGCGTTTGGCTGCCGGAAGCCTGCCGGGAAAGCCGGGACCGCCACAGACGACGAAACAGCACCTCCCAGTCCGCGACGGCCGGGCCGTCGATGCGTAGCGCAATCTCGTACCACGCTTGCAGAAACTCATCCACCGCGCCGAAACCGCCAGTAAAGGCGATCTCGCCATCCACCACCACGATCTTACGGTGGTCACGGCTAAGATTGCGTGCTAGAGAGTGAAAGCCAATCGGGTTGAACAGCTGCAACGCCACACCCGCTGCCTGCAAACGTTCACGGTCGCTTCGCTCCAACCCCATGGCGCCATAGCCGTCTAGCAATAGATAGGTTTTCACCCCTCGCCGCGTTGCGGCTTCTAACGCGTCAATGACTTGGTTTGCGAGCTCGCCGGACTCCATCAAATAGAGCTCCACCAGCACGTAGTGCTGCGCCTGACTCACCGCCTCAAACATCGCCGGTAAAAAGCGCGATGCTTCCGGCAGCAGAATCACACGATTTCCTTCTCGCCACTCGTGCTGCATAGAGACTCCTTCTCTTGCTACGCTGCTTCATCCACGCTCAGCGGCTGAGTGAACGATGAACGTACAGATCGTAGCGGCTCGTTTTGCCTTCCAGCGTGTGCTGCGGCGCAGGCCCAGCAATGGGTGGAGCCTTACGCGGGCGTTTCACCACCACCCGGTGTGTTGCCACCTCCAGCGCCGCTGCTAATAAGCGCGGGGCATCGTCATCATCCCCGGCCAGCTCACGGAACACGCGCATCTCTTTTTTCACCAGCGCGGACTTTTCGCGATGGGGGAACATGGGGTCCAGATGAATGACCTGAGGTGCAAACTCGGCTTCCGCCACCAGAGCTACTAACTGCTCGGCGGCGTCGCCATGACGCAGGCACATTCGCGCGGCAATCGCGGCCGTTTCCTCAGCGACCGCCGCACGCGTAAGGCCATCCTGAAGCAGCGCGGCAATGGCGGCGACGCGCTCAATCATCAGCACCTGCGCGCCTAGGCTTGCCAACACAAAGGCGTCGCGGCCAAGGCCTGCTGTGGCATCAACGACACTCGGTGTTATGCCTTTAGTTAGCCCACAAGCTTTAGCCACCAACTGCCCACGGCCGCCGCCGAACTGACGACGGTGCGCGGCCTTGCCCGAGACAAAATCAACGCTGAGCGGCTTGCCATACTGGCGCTCATCCCCCGCTAGGGCGAGCTGACCATTCACATAGCCCAGCGTTAAGCCCGGCGGCAGCGTCACCTGTGGCACCGGCTGGCTCATACCGGTTTTTTCCAGGCAACGTTATTGCGCAGATAAACCGGCTGCGCCTCATGGGCCGCTTGGCCTAAGCCTGCGTCCAGATCGCGAGCGGCCAGCCAAGCCATCTCCTCTGCTCGTGGCTCTAAATCCGTGAGGTGTTGCGACATGCAGGCCTGCACCCCTACCTCAAACTCATCCCACAGGCTAAAGCCCGAGCCAACGCCCACCCAGTCGGTTTCATCGGCTGGCAGTCGAAACGCACTGGGAGCAATGACGACTTCGTCGCTTTGTAAGCTTACGGCGTCGTTTAGGCAGTGCCAGGTAGCTGCATACACTTCGCCCATGCGGGCATCCAGAGCGGTGACTACATAGCGGAAGTGGTAGCGGCGGTGTGCCTGTAGCGCTAGCGCCTCAAGGGTAGAGACACCCAGCAGCGGGCAGTCCAAGCCAAACGCCAACCCTTGGGCGGCACCGGCCGCAATGCGCAGGCCGGTAAACGAACCTGGCCCGCGCCCAAAGGCAATGGCGTTCAGCGCTTGAGGCGCAATGCCCGCATCAGCGAGCAGCTCATCCACCATCGGCATTAAGCGCTTGGTGTGCGCTCGCGGGGTCATCTCATAACGCGCTAGACATTCACGCTGGCCGCCCGCTTGGCGGAGCAGCGCCGCTGAACAGGCGCTGGAGGAGGCATCCAGTGCCAGAAGGTATAACGACGACATAGCGGTGTTGCACTCCGTAAAAATAGGCCCTTAGTATACCGCCACACGCCTGTAACGACGATGGCCCGCAGGAAGCCTGCGGGCCATCGTGATGCGTGACACTATGGCGTGCTTAGCTCAGCGCTTCTTTCACTTGGCGAGTAATATCCGCCACACTGCCCACGCCCTCTACGCGATGGTACTGAGGCGCGGCGGCAGGATCTTCTTTAGCCCACTGCTGGTAGTAATCCACCAGCGGCGCGGTTTGATCGTGGTACACCGACAGACGGTTGCGCACCGTGGACTCTTGGTCGTCTTCACGCTGGATCAGCGTTTCACCGGTCACATCGTCGATGCCCGGCTCTTTGGGCGGATTGTGCTCAACGTGGTACACGCGACCTGAGGCCGGGTGAACACGGCGACCTGCTAAACGGCTGACGATCTCTTCGTCCGGCACGGCAATTTCCAGCACGTGGTCGAGTTTCACACCGCCCTCTTTCATGGCGTCTGCCTGAGGAATGGTGCGCGGGAAGCCGTCAAACAGGAAGCCATTCTCACAGTCGGGCTGGCTAATGCGCTCTTTGACCAAGTCGATGATGATGTCATCCGACACCAGACCACCGCTGTTCATGATCTCTTTGACCTTTAGGCCCAGCTCAGTGCCGTCCTTGATAGCGGCGCGCAGCATGTCCCCGGTGGAAATTTGGGGAATCTTAAACTGCTCACAAATAAACTGAGCCTGAGTCCCCTTCCCCGCGCCGGGGGCACCCAACAGGATTAAACGCATGGCACTGCTCCTTGAATGATCGTCTTGAATGGTAGTGATAGATGAAATCAATGAACCGACAATAACCGTGCCGTTCAGGCGACACAACTCCCCAAAAGCCTGAGAGCACGATTATTTTGTGTTTTTTTGAGCAAAAACAGCAAAGTGGCCAGCGTTAGTACTTTGGTCACCCTGTTTGCGCCAAGCCACCGTTTACGCGGCTAAGCCGTTATAAACACAAGCGGCGCCCGAAAGGGCGCCGCTTGTGGCTTGCTCTTATGTCCGCTTACAACAGTAAGCGACGGATATCGGTAAGCACGTCCGCCAGGAAGGCAGTGAAGCGCGCCGCATCCGCACCGTTGATCGCGCGGTGATCGTAGGAGAGCGACAGCGGCATCATCAAACGCGGCTGGAAGGCACTGCCATCCCATACCGGCTTCATCTGCGCTTTCGACACGCCCAAGATCGCGACTTCAGGGGCGTTGACGATCGGCGTAAAGGCCGTGCCACCAATCGAGCCCAAGCTCGAAATGGTGAAGCAGCCACCGGTCATCTCTTCGCGCTTAAGCTTCTTGGTTTGCGCTTTCTTGCCTAGCTCCGCCATCTCCTTGGCAATCTCGATCAAGGATTTCTTATCGGCGTCGCGCAGCACCGGCACCATCAGACCATCCGGCGTATCCACCGCGATACCGATATGGACGTAGTTTTTCCACACTAGCGTATCGCCGTCGCCTTTCAAGCTGACGTTGAACTGCGGGAACTTGCGCAGTGCAAAGGCACAGGCCTTGACCAGGAAGGGCAGCGGCGTGAGCTTGGCTCCCTGGGCTTCGGCTTCCGCCTTCATGGCTTTACGGAAGTTCTCAAGCTCGGTGATGTCCGCTTCGTCGAACTGGGTCACGTGGGGCACGTTGAGCCAGCTGCGATGCAGATTAGTTGCGCCCATCTTGAGCAGGCGACCCATCGGCTTCTCTTCCACTTCACCAAACTGGCTGAAGTTGACTTCCGGCACGGCGGGGATACCTGCACCACCGCTGGCAGCAGGAGCGGCTGCCTGGGCTTTGCCCTGGTTCGCAATGGCTTGCTTAACGTACGCTTGTACGTCCTCTTTCAGCACGCGGTCTTTCGGGCCGCTGGGCTTCACGAGGCCAAGGTCGACGCCTAGCTCACGGGCCAGCATGCGTACTGCGGGTCCTGCGTGAACCAGCTTGCCGTCACGCGGCTTATGCGCGGCCATTTGCGCTTCGGGGCTGGGAGAACCCGCCGGAGAAGCCTGCTTGGCGCTGGGAGCGCTAGCGCTTTGCTGCTTGCCGCTGTCCGCTTTTTCAGGCGCCGCTTTTTTCGGTGCCGCTTTCTTGGCACCCGCGACTTCCATATAGCCGATCACGTCGCCTTCAGAAACGGTGTCACCCTCTTTGACGGTGAGCTCCAGAATCTTACCCTTGAAGGGGCTCGGCACGTCCATGGAGGCTTTGTCAGACTCCAGGGTGATCAGCGGATCTTCGACGTCAACTTCATCGCCAGCGGCGACGCCAATTTCGATAATCGGCACGTCAGAAGAGCCTGACAGATCCGGCACGCGAATTTCTTTACGCTCTGGCTCACCGCTGCCGCTCTCTTCTTCGGCCGCATTTTCTTCAGCAGGCTCGCTGGCAGCAGCAGGCTCGTCGGCCTGGGCAGGCGCCTCCTCTTCAGCGGCATCGTCACCTTCGCCCGCGATTTCCATCTGGCCGATGACGTCGCCTTCAGAGACGGTATCGCCTTCTTTCACCGTCAGCGCGACGATCTTGCCGCTGTGCGGGCTGGGCACGTCCATGGAGGCTTTGTCAGACTCCAGGGTGATCAACGGGTCTTCAGCGTTGACGTCATCGCCTTCGCTCACGGCGACTTCGATGATCTCGACATTGTCAGAGCCGCCAAGGTCAGGCACTTTGATATCCACGGTTTGCTTGCCGCCGCTGGCTTTCTTCGGCGCGGGGGCCGCTTCTGGCTGCTTGGCAGGCGCGTCGGCTTCGGGCTGACGGTCTTCTGCGGCGGCTTCCGGCTCGGCATCGCTGTCACTGCCGCCTTCCACTTCCAGCTCAACGATATCGTCGCCTTCGGAGACTTTATCGCCCTCTTTCACCAACACTTTGATCACCTTGCCGCCTTTCGGGGCCGGTACATCCATGCTGGCTTTGTCGGATTCCAGAGTGATCAGGGTGTCTTCCGCTTCAATGACGTCGCCTTCTGACACCGCAATCTCGATGATTTCGACATCGGTATCGCCACCGATATCGGGAACTTTGATGATTTCGCTACTCAAGGTCGCGCTCCTTCCAAATCGGATCGAGCCGGCGGGCAGTGGCCCGCCGGGCAGCGGTTTAGCTGGTCAGCGGGTTCGGCTTGTTGGCATCGATGCCATACTTTTTCAGCGCGTCGCCGACCTGCTTGCGATCAATCTCACCACGGTCGGCCAGGGCACGCAGCGCGGCGACGGTGACGAAGTAGCGGTCTACTTCGAAGAAGTAGCGCAGCTTCTCGCGGGTGTCGGAACGGCCAAAGCCGTCGGTCCCCAGCACGGTGTAGTCGTTCGGTACCCAGGCACGCACCTGGTCCGCGTACAGCTTCATGTAGTCGGTCGACGCAATGACCGGACCGTCACGGCCTTCCAGGCACTTGGTCACGTGGGGCTTGTTGGCCTCGGCATCCGGGTTCAGGAACGCTTCACGCTCCAGCAGCAGCGCTTCACGACGCAGCTCGTTGAAGCTGGTCACGCTCCAGATGTCCGCCCCGATGCCCCAGTCGTTGGCCAGCAGCTCGGCAGCGGCTTCCACTTCGCGAAGAATGGTGCCCGAGCCCATCAGCTGAACGCGACCTTTGTCACCCTTCGTCTCTTTGAGCAGGTACATGCCCTTGACGATATCGTCGGCCGGTACGTTCTCAAGCTCGGGGTGCTCGTAGTTCTCGTTCATCACGGTCAGATAGTAGAAGCAGTTCTCTTGATCCGTGAACATGCGCTTCAGACCGTCTTGCACGATGACCGCGACTTCATGTGCGTACGTCGGGTCGTAGCTGCGGCAGTTGGGGATGGTGGACGCCTGAATCAGGCTGTGACCATCCTGGTGTTGCAGACCTTCACCGTTGAGCGTGGTACGCCCGGCGGTGCCGCCGACCATGAAGCCACGTGCCTGCAGGTCGCCTGCGGCCCATGCCAAGTCGCCGATACGCTGGAAGCCGAACATCGAGTAGTAGATGTAGAACGGCAGCAGGGTGACGTTGTTGTTGCTGTAGGAGGTCGCGGCGGCAATCCACGCCGACATCGCACCTGCTTCAGAAATACCCTCTTCGAGAACCTGACCTTTCTGGTCCTCGCGGTAGTACATGATCTGGCCTTTATCGACCGGCTCGTACTTCTGACCTTCAGAGGTGTAGATACCGAGCTGACGGAACATACCTTCCATACCGAACGTACGTGCTTCGTCCGGAATGATCGGCACGACCTGCTTGCCCAGTTTCTTGTCTTTCACTAGGCCGTTCAAGATACGCACGAACGCCATGGTGGTAGAGACTTCACGCCCTTTGGAGCCGCCCATTTGCGAAGCAAAGGTCTTGTCTTCCAGGGTCGGTATTTCCAGCGGCTCAAACGAGCTGCGACGGCTCGGCAGGTAACCATTGAGACGCTCGCGCTGCAGGTGCATGTACTTGAGCTCGGGAGAGTCCTCTTCCGGCTTGTAGTACGGCACGTCTTTAAGCTGCTCGTCGGTGAGCGGAATGCCGAAGCGGTCGCGGAATTTCTTCAGCGCTTCGTACTCCATGCTCTTGACCTGGTGGGCTTCGTTGGCGGCTTCGCCATCGCCGCTGCCCATGCCGTACCCTTTGACGGTGTGCGCCAGGATAACCGTGGGCTTGCCGTTGGTGGTGTTCACCGCTTCGTGATACGCCGCGTAGACCTTGAACGGGTCATGGCCGCCCCGGTTGAGCTTCCAGATATCCTCGTCGGAGAGGTCTTTGACCATCGCTTCGGTTTCTGGGTACTTACCAAAGAAGTGCTCACGGGTGTAAGCACCGCCGTTCGCCTTGTAGTTCTGGTACTCGCCGTCGACCGCCTCGTCCATGCGCTTCTGAAGGATGCCTTTCTTGTCCTTCTCGAACAGCGGATCCCAGTGACGACCCCATACCACCTTGATCACGTTCCAACCGGCACCGCGGAAGACGCCTTCGAACTCGTCCATAACGCGGGAGTTGCCGCGTACCGGGCCGTCCAGGCGCTGCAGGTTACAGTTGATGACGAAGATGAGGTTATCGAGGTTCTCACGGCCCGCCAGGGAGATCGCGCCCAGGGATTCCGGCTCGTCACACTCGCCGTCGCCCATGAAGCACCAAATTTTGCGGTCGTGCATATCTTTCAGCTCACGGTGATGCAGGTACTTCATCACGTGGGCTTGATAGATGGCCTGAATCGGGCCAAGACCCATGGAGACCGTGGGGAACTGCCAGTAGTCCGGCATCAGCCACGGGTGCGGGTAGGAAGAGAGGCCATCGCCGTCGACTTCGCGGCGGAACTTGTCCATCTGCTCTTCAGACAGACGGCCTTCCAGGTAAGAGCGCGCGTAGATACCCGGCGCGACGTGGCCCTGGATGTAAATCAGGTCGCCTTCAAAGTCGTCTTTGGGGGCGCGGAAGAAGTGGTTAAAGCCCACGTCGTACAGCGTGGCGGACGACATGAAGCTTGCAATGTGGCCCCCCAGGCCCGGGTTGGCCCGGTTGTTACGAATCACCTGGGCAATCGCGTTGTAGCGAATCAGGGAGCGAATGCGACGCTCCATGAACAAGTCGCCCGGCATGGGCGCTTCGCGATGAACCGGGATCGTATTACGGTGGGGGGTTGTCACCGAGAAGGGCACCTTCATCCCGTCCCGGCGCAGGCGATCCGCCAGGCGGGTCATCAGGTAGCGGGCACGATCTTCGCCCTCACGATCCAGTACCGATTCCAGGGATTCCAGCCACTCCGTGGTTTCGACCGGATCGAGATCTTCTCTTGTCTCCAGACTCATAGAGGTCTCTCCGAATGACGATAAATGACAATGAGCCCCGCCAACCCTTCGGGCCTGGGGCGGCTGCGGTGTTTAGCCACCACAGGCCATACAGTGGCACGACGCGTTTGCACCGTGCGGGGGTTTTCGTTCTACATTCAACAAGCTACGCTCGTCTTGATGTAGTAAAGCTACACACATAGGGTGAAAGTTAGCCTTTTGTATATGCGAAGATACCGCAAAGTCGCCACGCTGCCAATTCCAGTGAGCCGTAAAAGACTATCCAAAACAAACTATTGCACTGCAACATAAGCGCTTTATAAGACCTTTGTCGCTGCGACTAACGCCTTCTGAATGTAGTTAAACTACCGTTTTATTGTCTGCCATCAGAACCACTTAAAGGGCGTTTTTAACCAACACTTTTTATCCATTAAACGCCGTGCCAACTGCTGGCGAAAGTAAGCCCAATCAAAGGCGGGCCCTGGGTCGGTTTTACGTAGCGGGGCCACTTTGGCATGGCTGGTGATTCGCTGGGTCGTTAATGCAGGATAGCGTGCCATCAGCCAGCAGGTGGCTTCGACCAGGGTAGCGTACTGCGCTTTGGTAAAGGGAGTGCAATCATCGCCCTCAAGTTCGATGCCCACAGAAAAATCATTGAGCTTTGATCGCCATGCGCTCAGCGCGGAGTCCCACCAGTAGGAGCGACCAGCATGCCAGGCTCGCTGATCGCTATCGACAAACTGAATGCACTCGCCGTCCCGGCGAATCAGCAGATGCGCCGAGACCCGCAAATGGTCAATCTCAGCAAAAAAAGGGTGCTCGTTTGGGTCCAAGCGATTGGTAAACAGCGCTTCTATAGCATCGCCCGAGAACTGCCCAGGCGGCAGGCTAATGGCGTGCAAGAGCAGCAGCGATACCTCGCAGTGAGGGCGTGCATCTTGGTTAGGCGATGGCACCTGGCGTGCCTTGGACCACTGCCCTGTCATGCCTTCTTTGTTCATGACCGCACACGCTCCTCTACGTTAGCGTTCTGTTTCACTATAATGCCTGTCATCGAAGACGACGCCCAGAGACTCACCGCTATGGACTATCAAACTGCTCTTGCTGAAGAGATTCGCGCCTGTGCCGCTCGCCTGCTGACTGAAGACGTTGGCGCGGGCGATATCACGGCTCAGCTGATCCCCGAGAACCAGTGGGCGACCGCCAAGGTGATTACCCGTGAACCCGCCGTGCTCTGTGGTGTTGCCTGGGCCGACGAGATTTTTCGCCGCCTGGATGGCCGCGTAACGCTACGTTGGCAAGCAGCGGATGGCGACCGATTGGACGCAGACCAGTGCTTCCTTGAACTGGAAGGCCCGGCCCGCAGTTTACTAACCGGCGAGCGTGCCGCCCTCAACATGCTGCAAACACTGTCGGCTACGGCCACCGCCACGCGCCGCTACGTGGACCTCATTGAGGGCACCGGAGTGCGACTGCTCGACACCCGTAAAACGCTTCCCGGCATGCGATTGGCGCAAAAATACGCCGTTACCTGCGGCGGCGGGCACAACCATCGCATTGGCTTGTGGGATGCGTTTTTGATCAAAGAGAACCACATTGCCGCCTGCGGCGGTATCCAGGCGGCGATTGCCCAAGCCCGCAAACTGGCCAGCGACCTACCGGTGGAAGTGGAAGTCGAAACCTTCGAGGAGCTAGATCAAGCCCTAGCCGCCGGTGCCGACATCGTTATGCTGGACAACTTCGCCATTGAAGACCTCCACGTGGCGGTGGAAATCAACGGTGGGCGCGCCACGCTGGAAGCCTCCGGCAACGTGGATGACTCTACGCTGAGAGCGATTGCGGACACTGGCGTCGACTGCATTTCCAGCGGCGCGCTGACGAAAGATGTTAAATCCATTGACCTGTCGATGCGGATCACTCAAACCTTTAACGTTTAGTCGTTAGGTTTCTACGGCGCTGAGCTGTTTCACCAGCCGGTAGCGGCGCAGCATTTCACCACTGCGTTCCACCCACTGCTCGCCGAGGTTATCGAACCCTCGGCGCTGCAGGCGCTCATAAAGCACCAAGCTTGCTTCAATCTCCACCTGAGACACGCCATGTTCCAGCAGAATACGCTCGGCATGGATCAGTAGCGTGGTGCCTATGCCGCGTCCCGCTAATGACGGCCACACGTAGAGGGTCTCAATACGTCCAGCGCTGATATTAAGCTCTAAAAAACCGACGCAGCGGCCATCACAAGCGGCTACCAGCGTAGTGTATAGCGCTTGGCGCGCCGCCCAGGCGCTCGCCTCGCGGGGTAGCGCATTGGCCCAGGCGCGGCGCTCATCCAACCCGTAATGGGTGGCCGCCCCCTGCATGACGGCATGGTAAAATACTTCCGCCTGATCAGCGGCATCCTTGGCTAACGCCGCGCGATAGGTAACGCGGGCGGTGGGCGCAGGGGATGGTGCGCGTTCGTTCGTTTTCAACATGCTTCGCCTCAATGCGATTTAGCGGCTGGCAACGGACAACTCACTGTCTGCCGCCAGTTGGCTATTTTATACTCATCGCTACGTTACTAAATACCCACGACTTCGTTGACCACGTTGGCACCGACCAACCTTCAAAAGGCAGTGCTATGCACGATCGTTCAGATAGCGCGTCATTTGCGCTGACGCCCATTGGTCATATCATCAGCGACTACCCTGATAAATTCGGCGTCCCCCGCCAGCCTGGGTTAGCGCCAGCGGCCAATGCACGTTTAGTGCTCACAGCGCCGTTTGATGATCCTCTCACCGTACGGGGCTTGGAAGACTTTAGCCACCTATGGATATCATTTATCTTTCATCAAAGCCCAACCCGGTGGACGCCCTTAGTGCGCCCGCCGCGCCTGGGTGGCAACCGTAAAGTCGGCGTCTTTGCCAGCCGCAGCACCCATCGCCCTAACCGATTGGGGCTTTCGCTGATTGAGCTATCGCACATTGATACTCAGCAAGGGGTGAGTTTGCACTTGGCAGGCTGTGACTTGGTCAGCGGCACGCCAGTGGTCGATATTAAACCCTACCTGCCCTGGGCCGAAGCAAAGCCCGACGCACGGGCCGGGTTTGCCCCCAGCGCGCCATCACTGCTGCCCGTGAGCTTTAGCCAGGCCGCCCAGGCCAGCCTTGCCGCCCGCGCCGACGGAGCGTCGCTCTACGCGCTAATTGAGCAGGTGTTAGGCCAAGATCCTCGCCCGGCTTACCAGCGTGAGGAGCAGAGTGGGCGCATTTACGGGGTGCGACTGCGGGATGTAGACGTGAAATTCCAAGCGGTAAAAGAAACACCCCTTGAAAACGACGCCACCACCCTGAAGGTGGTGGCGATCGATACGCTGACTAACGAAACACGTTAGGCGGGAAAGGTAATCCCTAGACGACGGCCGACTTCTTCGTAGGCTTCAATGACGCCACCCAACCCCTGACGGAAGCGGTCCTTATCAAGCTTCTCGCGGGTGTTGGCATCCCATAAACGGCAGCCGTCCGGGGAGAACTCATCACCCAGTACCACCTCGCCTTTGAACACACCGAACTCCAGCTTGTAATCCACCAGCAGCATATCGCCTTCGGCAAACAGCTGCTTGAGGATGTGATTCACCTTAAAAGTTAACGTCTTCATTTTGGCGAGCTGCTCGGGGGTTGCCCAGCCAAAGGTTTCCGCCAGCGACTCATTGATCATTGGGTCGCCCTTCTCGTCGTTCTTTAAGAACAGCTCAAAGGTCGGCGGGTTAAGGGCAATCCCCTCTTCCACGCCCAGTCGCTTCACCAAACCACCCGCGGCAATGTTGCGCACCACGCACTCGACCGGAATCATCTGCATTTTTTTGACCAGACTTTCGTTGTCGGAAAGCTGCTTCTCAAAATGCGTCGGGATACCGCCCTCTTCTAAACGCTCCATGATGAAAGCGTTAAAAATGTTGTTCACCATCCCCTTACGGGCCAGCGCCTCTTTCTTTTTACCATCGAAAGCGCTGGTGTCATCACGAAATTGCAGTACCAGCAGGTCAGGATCGTCAGTGGTGTAGACGGATTTTGCCTTGCCGGCATAGAGTTCTTGGCGCTTTTCCATGGAGGCTCCGTGAGAAAGTGAGAGTCAAAGGGTTAACGTAAGTAGCCGGAGACGCGCTCAAGCAACTCGCGCTGATCATCAGCGCTAAAACTACGCTCGCTGGCGTTGATGGCACGCAGCACAGTTTGATCACCGTTGGGCTCAAGCGCTAGGCGAATCTGCTGTGACATACGGCGGACATCGGGACTGAACACAATTTGCAACGGGTTACGCCCACGCTCTGTTTCCGTCATGTATTCCACCAAGAACTCATAGTCATCGGCGGAGGTCGCGAGCAGATTACGCTGCCCCTCTTGGGTGAAATCAAGAGAGAGGTAGTGGTTCAGCTCCGCCCAAACGCGGTCGATGGGTTGCGGAATCAGCACTTCCCACTCATCGCCCTGTTGACGCAGTTGCAGCGTTTGCTCGCTAGCCAAGCGCTGAGCGGTCCAGGAAGAGGAGCTAGCCGTTGCGCTACGCGCGCCCAGGTACTGCTCTAGTGCCGTTAAGCAGCTCTCAGCACTTTGCCCACTCTGGTCACAGCGCACTTCGCTGCTACCGGCGCGTAGGGCACTCTGCAGGCGCAGCGTCGCTTGCGGGGTCACGATCACGCCTTGGTTGGCGCTGCTCTCTTGAACAGGAAGCTGGCGGCTGCGTACAAACGCTTCCAGCTGTGGCCAAACGGTACCGGGATCGGCGGCAACTACTAACCAACTTTGATCGCCCACCTGACGGCGCTCAACGTACTCAGGCTCTAATCCACCACCAATGGCCAACGACTGCGGCGGTTCAATCTCTGCCGGTTCGTCAAGCTGTGAGCCCTGCAACGCTACCTGGGGAACGGGCATGGCATCGCGGTAAAGTTGGGTGTTGCGGGTTTCAGGCAGCACGAGGGGCGGCGCAGGAGCCGCTTCGGTGTAGTCCAAGTTGCGGTCGTGGTAGTAACCATCGCGCGCGCAACCTGCCAGTGTGACAGCAGCTGCGAGTGCCAGCGGTATCCATTTAAGCGCACGTTGTTCAAGCACAGAGCTCATCAAGCCACCTTAACAGTCAACAGATCAGTTACCCGGAAGGCCATGCCATCACCGGGTAGCAAAAGGGTTTCGAGCGCCGGGTTACTCCTCTACGACGCCCGCCAGCTGCAGTGCTTCGCTTACCGTGCCGTGGTACTTCTCCGACAGCCACGTCAGCGGCAGACGAATACCTGCTTCCATGTAACCCATGCGGTGCAGCGCCCACTTTACGGGAATAGGATTAGATTCAATGCCTAGGTTAGTGTGCAGCGGCATCAAGCGCGTATTAATTTGGTGAGCCTTGTCGGCATCGCCAGCCACAGCAGCCGCGCACAAGTCATGCATGGCTTTGGGGGCAACGTTCGCGGTCACGGAGATATCGCCATGTCCACCCATCAGCATGAAATCGCAGGCCGTTGCGTCATCACCCGAGTAGAGCATGAAATCGCTGCCTTTCAGGCGTGAGATTAGATCCTCAGCGCGCTCAAGGTTCCCGGTGGCATCTTTCAGGCCGATAATGTTGTTCACTTCCGCTAAGCGCACCACCGTCTCGTTGTAGAGATCGGAGCAAGTGCGGCCAGGAACGTTGTACATAATGACCGGAAGTTTGCTGCCTTCAGCGACCGCTTTAAAGTGCTGGTACAGACCTTCCTGGGTAGGCTTATTGTAGTAGGGGCAGACGGATAGGCAGTAGTCCGCGCCCACTTCACTGGCGTAGCGCGCCAGCTCAACGGCTTCCGAGGTAGCGTTCGCCCCGGTACCGGCAATGACAGGAATGCGACCATTGACTTCTTCAACCACGCTGCGGATCACATCAAAGTGCTCAGCAAAGGACATGGTCGTGGGTTCACCCGTGGTGCCCGCAGCGACGATGGCATCAGTGCCATTATCGAGGTGGAAGTTCACCAGACGACGAAGCGCCTCCCAGTCGATGTCGCCATTGACTTTCATCGGCGTCGCCAGGGCGACAATGCTGCCTGTGATCATCCGTATTTTCCTCACCTGCAAAAAGTTGAAATCAAGCTGCCACGCAGGATGCAATGACGTACATTGAGTTAAGACGCGGCGCAGATACCTTGAAGGAGCGCGATCACCCCTGCCCACAAACAGCAAATGGTACTCAGGCGATTCGAACCTGTACAGCGTAAAGCGCTGCGAGTTTGCTTAACGTAGAGAATCCGCTTTGACAGGGGCGCTGTGCTTACGTGTAATTTGTCATGAAAGTCACCCCTATTTAGGAGCTATTATGCCTCTCGAACTCGGCCAGCCTATCCCTGATTTTTCCGCTACGGCTACAGGGGATACCACCATCACGCTGTCTGAACTGCGCGGTCAGCAGGTGGTGATCTACTTCTACCCTAAGGCCAGCACCCCAGGCTGCACCACTGAGGGCGGCGACTTCCGTGATCGCAAAGCCGCCTTCGATGCCGCCAATACCGTGGTCATCGGTGTCTCCCGGGACGGTCTGCGCGCCCAGGAAAACTTCAAAGCCAAGCAGGATTTCAATTTTGAACTGATTTCCGACAAAGACGAAACCGTTTGTCAGCTGTTTGATGTGATCAAACTCAAGAAAATGTACGGCAAAGAGCACCTGGGCATCGAGCGTAGCACCTTCTTGATCGACCAGGATGGCAAGCTTGCCCAAGAGTGGCGCGGCGTTAAAGTTCCTGGCCACGTAGATGAGGTACTAAGCGCGGCGCAGGCACTTAATAGCCAGTAATAATGCACCGCTGGCTGTGCCCATATCGGGCACAGCCATGCTCACGGCTAATCCTGCTTCAGCGGTGGCACCTGCGATGTTTGTCGGCCTTCAAGCCCTCTTGGCCATGCATACACCAGCGCTTTCAGCAGCGTGGCAAGCGGGATGGCAAAAAACACCCCCCAGAATCCCCAAATACCGCCAAAGAACAGCACCGCCACGATAATCGAGACCGGATGGATGTTATTGGTTTCTGAGAACAGCACGGGGGCAAGTACGTTGCCATCCAGTGCCTGCAGCACGCCGTAGGCCACTAAAACGTAGACAAACTGCTCGCTAATACCGAAATGGAAGCCCGCTACCGCCGCCACGGGGATGGTTGCCACCGCCGCGCCAATGTAGGGCACCAATACGGAAAAACCGACCAGCACGGCCAGTAGCGCCGTATAGGGCAAGCCAAAAAAGGCAAAGGTGATATACGCCACCGTGCCGACGATGACGATCTCAATGGACTTACCGCGGATATAGTTGGCGATTTGGCGATCCATTTCATGCCAGATGCGCGTCAGCAGCGTACGCTTCTGCGGCAGCAGCGAAAGTGTAAAGCCCACCAGCGCCTCACGGTCTTTCAGCATAAAAAAGACCAGAATCGGCACCAGCACCAGATAGATGATCAACGACATGATGTTGCCAAGCGAGGTCAATGAGAGCGTCAAAGCGCGCTGACCAAGCTGGCTAATTTCCCGCCCGGCGACGCCAATCCAGCTCTGCATCTGATCAGGCGTCACGATATTAGGGAAGCGCTCCTGCAACTGATCTAGCCAGCCCTGGCCGCTGGCAAACATGCGCGGCGTCTCTTGCACTAGCCCTACCATCTGATTCCAGATCAGCGGCATCAAGATAAACGCTAGCGTGAGCAGCACACTGACAAATGCCAAAAACACCATAATGACAGCCAGCAAATGCGGCACTCGACGTCGCGTGAGCGCGCTAACCACGCCTTGCAGTAAAAACGCCAGCACCAACGCGGTAAAGAACGGTGCCAACATGCGGCCAAACCAAATAATGGCGGCAAACCCTGCCACCAGCACCACCAGAAGAATTAACGCCTCTTCGTCTGAAAAGTAGCGCTCTACCCAACTTTTCAGAATACTGCGCATGGTCATGAGTGGGTGTTCCCTGCTTTACGTATCCAAAAAAAATACACGTCGCCGCGCTGTACCCGCGCCTCCATCACGTGGTCGCTTAGTTCGGTAAATGCCGCCATATCCCGCCACGAGCCAGCATCGGTCGCACTTACTTCCAGCAGTTGGCCTGGCGCAAGGCCTGCCAGTGCCTGCTTCGCCTTTAGCAGCGGTAGCGGGCAGTGCAATCCGGTGGCGTCCAACACCCTATCGGGCTGAACCCCTTCCGCTAACCCAGACGCTGTTTGCTCAGACATACCCTCTCCCCCAAAATGCGGCTTTACGTGGTGCTAAATCGTTCGATGGCTACATAACAACAGCATTGTTGCATAAACTATTTTTTTGCGTTGCCCGCCGTGACGTTGATTTAACGGCACTTCCCTGCCTGAATCAATGTCACACCGTTGTTCGCTGCACCTATTACCTGAACGAATGGGGATGCCATGCTGCACTTTAGACCCGTTTACCCTCGCTGGGCCTGTGCGATAGCGCTGTCGTTAAGCGCTTTGTGCGTTAGCCTGCCCAGCCACAGCTATGACGACTATCAACTGCCCAGTCTAGGGGGCGCATCGGCATCGGTAAGCAATGAGGAGTTTCGCCTTGGCCGCGCTTGGCTGCGCCAGTTTCGCGCTCAGGCCCCCCAGTGGCAGGACCCCATCGTTAGCGACTACCTGGAGAGCCTGGTGGCCCGCCTTGCGCCTTACAGCCAGCTCGGCAGCCTGCAAACCACCACGGTGATGGTGGATAACCGTTCGCTCAATGCGTTTGCGGTCCCTGGTGGCGTAGTGGGCATTAACTCAGGGCTATTTGCCTTTGCCGAAGATGAAGGCGCTTTTGTATCGGTGATTGCCCACGAGCTAGGCCACCTTTCCCAGCGACACTACGCCCGAGGCAGCGCCCGCGCCGAGCAGACCCAGCTGCCCGCCATGGCAGCCATGCTGGCCGGTATGCTGATTGCTGCCAGCGGCGGCGGCGATGCGGGCATTGCCACCGCCATGGGTTCTCAGGCGGCGCTTATTCAGGACCAGCTCGCCTACTCCAGGCGTTTTGAGCAAGAGGCAGACCGTATTGGCCTACAGGCCATGGCAGAAGCAGGCTACGACCCAGACGCCATGGTACGCATGTTCGATACCATGCAGCGCCTTTCGCGGCTTCAAGGCGGCACGCCGCCTGAATTTCTATTGACTCACCCTGTGTCAGATAGCCGCCTGAGCGACGCCCAAGCGCGGGTTTCTCAGCTTAGCGTGGCCAGCCGCTACACCAGCGATACGCTCTACGACATGATGCGCGCTCGCGCCCTGCTGAGCATTTACCGCAACACGCCCCAACAAGCGGCTTCGCGGCTGGCGCAGGAAGATGCCGAGGAGCCTGCGCTGCGTTATATCAATGCACTCATTGATGCGCACAATGGCCAAACCGACCGCGCACTGCAAACCCTCGACCAGCTTGCCAACGAGCTTCCTGATTACGGCATGCTGCCCGCCTCCGCGGCGAACGTAGCCCTGGAAGCCCAACGCTATGATGAGGCTATTGCCCGCAGCCAGCGTTTACTGCGGCTGATGCCTAACTATCTGCCTGCTCAGCTGACCCTGGCGGAGGCGCAGCTACAGCGCGATCCAGCAGCGGCTTACGACCTGCTTCGTGATATCACCACGCAGCACCCGGAAAGCCCACAGGGCTTCAACCTGCTGGCAGAGGCCGCCGGGCGCAGCGGGTTTAACGGCTGGGGTCACCTGGCCCGCGCCGAGCACCTGCAGCTCACCGGCCGAGTGGACCGCGGCATTCGACAGTTGGGTATTGCCAAAGACGCCGCCCAGCAGGAAAACGACACTCAGGCGCTAGCGCGCATTGAACAGCGCAGAGAAGCGTTTCTTGAGTACCGAGAGGCGCTAGAGAAGTTTTAGCGCCCTGAAGCACATACAAAACATACAAAAAAGCCCGACGCATCGCGTTCGGGCTTTTGGCTTACGGCAGAAACGTTGTACTGATGTTAAACCGCTGATATTTAAGTACTGATGTTTAAGCGTTAAAGTTCAGCATACGCTCCAGGGGCTTTAACGCCTGCTGACGCAAGGCATCATTAACAAAGATCTCGCCGCTGCCTTCACGCAGCGCGCCAGCCAGATTATCCAGCGCGTTCATCGCCATCCAGGGGCAGTGAGCACAGCTGCGGCACGTCGCACCGTTGCCTGCCGTGGGCGCTTCAAAGAGCGTTTTCTCAGGCACCGCCTGCTGCATCTTGAAGAAAATGCCCCGGTCAGTGGCCACAATCAGCTTTTCATTGGGCAGCGTTTGGGCTGCTTTGATGAGCTGGGAGGTAGAGCCAGCCACATCGGCCAGTTGCACAACAGCCTCCGGCGACTCCGGGTGGACAAGCACGGCGGCATCCGGATACAGACGCTTCAAGTCTTGAATGCCTTTCGCCTTGAACTCCTCGTGCACGATGCAGGCACCGTCCCACATCAGCATGTCGGCACCGGTTTTTTTCTGAATATAGCCACCCAGATGCTTATCCGGTGCCCACAAAATCTTTTCACCCTTCGCCTGCAGATGCTCAATGACCTCAACGGCAATCGAAGAGGTCACGACCCAATCGGCACGCGCCTTCACCGCCGCCGAGGTGTTTGCATACACCACCACGGTACGATCCGGGTGGGCGTCGCAGAACGCGCTGAACTCATCGATAGGGCAACCGATATCCAAGGAGCAGGTCGCTTCGAGCGTTGGCATCAACACGCGCTTTTCGGGGGAGAGGATCTTGGCCGTTTCGCCCATGAAACGCACGCCAGCAACCACCAGCGTTGTGGCATCGTGACGGGCACCGAAGCGGGCCATTTCCAGGGAGTCAGCCACACAGCCGCCAGTCTCTTCAGCAAGCTGCTGAATGGCATCGTCGGTGTAGTAATGCGCTACCAAAACGGCGTTATTCGCCTTGAGCAACTGCTTGATTTCAGCCACTCGCGCTTCGTCTTCCGCAGGGATACGGGTAGGGCAGTACGGGCTTGGTAGCGGAGCGTCTAGCTCAGCTTGAGAGGTCATAATAGTCATCGTGTTTACCACTGTGACGAACAGGGAATCCCCCTGTTAAACACCAGTCACGGCGTATGCGCTCCGCATGCGCCGCACTCGGGGGCAACGGCCGCTGCGTCTCTCGCGGTGGCACGTCACCAACCTGGCCCCTGTGGAGCCAGGGCTGCCGTGACATCTTCGGCAGCCAAACGATCTATCGATTTATGCGTTAACCAATACGTTTTTCACTATGCTTCTAACTATCTATGCTTCTCAACACGCTTCTCACCACTGCACCACCGTGGCAATCACGTTATTGTCATCATATTGTGGTGGACAATCGTTGCCCGCTGCAAGCAGAAAGTCACGTTGCAGCGCGGCAAAACGTGCATAGCAAAACGCCCCTGGCAGCAAGCTGCCAAGGGCGTTAAATTTGGTGGGTCGTGTAGGATTCGAACCTACGACCAATTGATTAAAAGTCAACTGCTCTACCAACTGAGCTAACGACCCAAATTTTGCTGCGCTAATCAAAAACGACTAGCAAATACTACACTAACTCACATCAAAACACATATTGAAAACAAAGCATTGGTGGGACTACTACCTGATGCGTTTGCTTATTTCGGATGGTGGGTCGTGTAGGATTCGAACCTACGACCAATTGATTAAAAGTCAACTGCTCTACCAACTGAGCTAACGACCCGTCCGAACGGATGCATATAGTACGGATACGGCTTGTGAATAGCAAGCCCTTTTTTATCTTTCGTCTACATCTACTGCTCTGCACGGTGCCAAAAAAGCCTTACCCCGTGCAGAGCGCACTGCTTGAACCGCGCCTAGCTTAACCGCGCTTGGGTTTCGGCTTGCGCATCGCCTGCACCGGACGACGCTTATGCTTGTCGCGGCTCCAGCGATTCTTCTCGTCTGGCGTCAGCTCAGGCACTTTGCGGGTTTCCAGGTTGGCCAGCGTCGCTAAGTCATCCACCTCATCCTGAGAGAGTTCGACCCACTCACCGGCTTTCGCCCGCTTGTCGAGGAAGATATTGCCATAGCGCACACGCTTCAGGCGGCTAACGGTAAGCCCCTGGGACTCCCACAGGCGGCGCACTTCACGGTTGCGGCCCTCCAGAATCACCACGTGGAACCAAGTGTTGATGCCTTCGCCACCAAACTCCTGCACGTCGGTAAAGCGCGCCGGGCCATCTTCCAGCATCACACCGTCGACCATAGCGACGATATGCTCACGCTTGACGTCGCCCATGACCCGCACCGCGTACTCACGCTCTACTTGGGTAGAGGGGTGCATCAAGCGGTTGGCAAGTTCACCGTCGGTGGTGAACAGCAGCAAACCGCTGGTGTTGATGTCCAAACGGCCAATGGCAATCCAGCGCTCGCCTTTCAAGCGCGGCAGCCGCTCAAAGACCGTGCGACGGCCTTCCGGGTCTTTACGGGTGCACAGCTCGCCTTCCGGCTTGTTGTACATAATGACCCGGCGCGGCACTTCCTCTTCCGGACGCAGCGTCACCGGGCGGTCATCAAAGCTGACCTTATCCCGCGCTTCCACTCGGTCGCCCAGTTTGGCCACTTGGCTATTCACCTTCACCCGTCCATCGGAAATGGCGGTTTCCATTTCACGGCGGGAGCCAAGGCCCGCGCGGGCCAGCACTTTTTGCAGTTTTTCGCTGGTAGGCGGCGTGGTGTTGTTACTTTCACTCATGGTCGTCTGACCTCACATCGTTGGTCTGCGTGTCAGCGTCCTCATGTTGACGCTGCGCACGTGCCGCCAGCCGTGCCTCTAAATCGGCAAAGCTGAGCGGCTGGGTTAACGCCGTCTCGGCGTGGTGGTCGGCACTCTCTGCCGACGTATTCTCATCTTTCTGGGGTGGCGCATCCTGCACGCTTTCCGGCGTTTCGTCCAGTGCTGGCGGCGGGTTTTGTTCGGATGATGCCTCCTCCAGAGAAAGCGCTTCGGGGTCGTCGCCGTTGACCAGGGTATGCATAGGCGGCAGCGCATCCAGGGTTTTCAGCCCGAAGTCATCCAAAAAGCTGCGCGTGGTGGCATACACCGCCGGGCGACCCGGCACGTCCCGGTGACCCACCACGCGTATCCAGCCGCGCTCCATAAGCGTGCGAATGATCGAACTGCTGACGCTCACACCGCGCACATCTTCGATATCACCCCGAGTCACCGGTTGACGGTAGGCAATTAGCGCCAGCGTTTCCAAGAGTGCTCGAGAGTAGCGCTGGGGGCGCTCGTCCCACAGCCGCGAGACCCAGTGGGCCAAGCGTGGGCGAATGCGTAGCTGAAAGCCAGAGGCGGTCTCGACCAGCTCGAGCGCGCCATGTTCGTGGCGCAGCGCCAGCCGTGACAGCGCCTCCCTCAACGCTTTGCGGGAAGGGCACTCATCGGCCAAAAATAGCGTTTCCAGGCGCTCAACCGGCAACGGTTCACCCGCTGCTAGCAGCGCCGCTTCAATAATGTCGTCTAACGTGGTGTCTTTCACCGCGACTCCTCGTCAGGTTCAAACGCGGACTCTTCGAATGCCGAGGCGGCATCGCCTTGTTTCTCTTCCAAACGCTCGAATGCGTCCTCTTCCCCATCGGCCAGCGCCGCTTGGCGGGCACGCACATGAATGGGCGACAGCGGTGCATTTTGGACAATCTCAATCATGGCTTCTTTGGCCAGCTCTAAAATAGCCATAAAGGTCACGACTACACCGGCCTTACCCTCTTCCAGGGTAAACAGCGCTTCAAACGGCGTATAACGGCCGCCCTCGCCATCCTGACTGAGCTGCTCCATGATTTTCAGCATTCGCTCGCGGGTGGAGAGCACTTCACGGCTGATCTGGTGGGCCTGGGCCAGCTCAGCGCGCTTGAGAATATCGGACAGCGCTCCCAGCAGCTCATCAAGCTCCACATCGGGATGGATCACCCGCGTTTCCAACGGCGGCAAGCCCGCCTGTACGCTGAACCAGTCCCGGCCTACGCGGGGCAGCGTATCCAGCGCCTCGGCGGCCTCTTTCAGGCGCTCGTACTCCTGTAAGCGACGAATCAGCTCGGCGCGGGGGTCCTCCTCCTCCTCGCCCTCCGCTTTCGGCGGGCGCGGCAGCAGCGTCCGGGATTTAATC
>NZ_JAMZBE010000029.1:0-30474 GCF_024158645.1 Halomonas sp. 707B3 | reverse complement strand
CCGACACTTCGATATGGCGCTAGTCGAGCGCGTTTTTACTCCTAACTTGTTTGGCACGCTTTACGGCGTTGAAGCCGCACTTCCGCTACTGCGTGCCGCCCGCCGAGAGGGCAAACCTGCCCGCTTGGCCGCTACCTCGAGCGCGTCGGCCTATCTGCCGCTGCCCCGCGCGGAGGCTTACGGGGCTTCAAAAGCCGCCGTGAGTTACTTCTTGGAGTCTCTGCGCCTTGATCTTCACCAGGAAGGGATTGACGTGAGCTTGATTCACCCAGGCTTTGTGAAAACGCCGCTTACCGACCGCAACGACTTTCCCATGCCCATGCAAGTCACTGCCGATGAAGCTGCCGAAGCAATTATTGCTGGGCTCGCAAAAGGACGTTTGGATATTCATTTTCCACGGCGCTTCACCTATATCGTGAAATGCTTGGGCATTTTACCCCCTGCCCTGCGGCGGTGGATTGGCCTGCGTATGACGCGGCAAACCAAGGAGCACTCATGAGCGCCTCAGCGTCACAGCGCATCGCTATCATCGGCAGCGGCATTAGCGGCATGGCTGCCGGATGGTACCTCTCCTCTCAGCATGAGGTGACTCTGTTTGAAGCCGATAGCCGGCTAGGGGGCCACACCGCCACCATGGACGTTGAGGTGAACGGCACGCCGTACGCCATCGACACTGGATTTATCGTTTTCAACGATTGGACCTACCCGCACTTTCAGCGATTGCTGGCCACCCTTGGCGTGCCCAGCCAAGCCACTGAAATGAGCTTTTCGGTTCACGAGACGGATGTGGACTTTGAGTACAACGGCCATACGCTAGCCTCGTTGTTCGCCCAGCGGCGCAACCTGCTCAACCCCTCGTTCTATCGCCTGCTCAGCGACATTTTGCGCTTTAACAAGCAGGCCACGGCCGCCCTTGAGAGCAAGCGGCTACCTGCCGACATGACTTTGGGTGAGTACCTTGACCAACACGGCTATGGAGAGGCGTTTCAGCGCCGTTACCTACTCCCCATGGGAGCTGCCATTTGGTCAGCCAGCATCGGCGACTTACGCGCCTTTCCTTTGACGTTTTTTGTGCGCTTTTTCCGTAACCACGGGCTGCTGTCGGTGAATCACCGCCCCCAGTGGTACACCTTGATAGGCGGTTCAAAGCGCTATATTCCGGCGCTGACCGCTCCCTATGCCGCACGTATTCGCCTGAATACACCGGTGACCAACATTACTCGCAGCGATACCGGCGTGACCATTACAACCGCCCAAGGCAGCGAGCGTTTTGATCAGGTGGTGTTGGCATGCCACGCCGACCAAGCGTTGGCCATGTTAGGCGATGCGACACCTGCCGAGCGCGATATTCTATCGGCGATGCCCTACCAGGATAACGAGGTGGTGCTGCATACCGACACAGCGCTGCTACCCCGGCGTCAGCGCGCTTGGGCAAGCTGGAACTACCGCTTGGACGGGCGAGGTGTCGATGAGCGCGTCTCAGTGACTTACAACATGAATATCTTGCAATGCCTAGAGGCGGATACCACCTTCTGCGTCACGCTCAACGATTCAGACAGCATCGACCCTGCCAAGGTGTTGGGACGCTACACCTACGCCCACCCCCAGTTCACCCTGGCGGGCCAAGCGGCGCAAATGCGCCACGATGAAATTTCGTCCGTAGCGCGACGCACTCACTTTTGCGGTGCCTATTGGCGCAACGGCTTTCATGAAGACGGCGTTTGGAGCGCGCTACGCGTGGCGCAGGCGCTCGGCTGCGATGAAGCAGCAGAGCCACCTGCCAGGCCTACCGCGCTACCTGCGCATGAACTGATGCCTAATAGCGTGGGGGAGGGGCTGGGATGATTGCCGCGCCGCGTTCGCGCATCTATCGCGGTGCGCTACGCCACCGCCGCTTTACGCCAAAGACTCATGCATTTAGCTACCAAGTGTGGATGGCCTGGCTCGACCTTGATGAGCTGCCGACGCTGTTCGACGGCGTGCCTGGGTTTAGCGCCCGCAGGCCTGCACTGGCACGCTTTCGCCGCGAAGATTATCTGGCCCCTACTGACCGGCCACTGCGTACCGCCGTGCGTGAAGAGCTAACCCGCCAGCTGGGCAGCGCTCCCAGCGGGCGGATCTGCATGCTGACCCAGCTACGCATCCTGGGCACGATGTTTAACCCGATTACGATGTATTACGCTTACGATGAGCATGGCCGCCTAGCGGCTGTATTAGGCGAAGTCACCAATATGCCCTGGCGAGAGCGCACCTGCTACGCCTGCCACGTTGAGACTGGCCGTCATACCCATCAGGCAAGCTTTGCCAAAGCGATGCACGTATCGCCGTTTAATCCCATGGAGATGACTTACCGCTGGAAGTTCAACGCCCCCGGCGAGCAGCTCTATCTACACATGGAAAACTGGCAGCACGAGCAGCTTCATTTTGATGCCACGCTCACCCTTGAGGCAGCGCCCGCCACGCGCGATGTGCTGCTGGGAACCCTCGCCAAGCACCCTTGGATGAGTCTGAAAACGGTCGCGGGAATCCATTTTGAAGCGCTTCGCCTATGGCTTAAGTGCATCCCCGTTTATAACCACCCTAAGCGCAAGGAGACTTCAAAGTGACCACCCTGCGTACCACACCCCCCAACAGTCAGCCAGCGCGTCAAGATCGCTTCACCCGCTGGCTAAAGCCGCGCTTAATGGCGCAGCTGGGTGCCTTTCGCGGCGGCCGAATTACGCTGATTGAAGGCAACCAATGCCACCACCTAGGCCAGGAGGGAGAAATCCAGGTGACCGTGGTGATCCGACACTCCCGCGCTTGGAAACGGCTTGCCTTTGGCGGCACGGTCGGCGCTGCGGAATCCTATATGGATGGCGATTGGGATGCCGATGATTTGGTGGCTCTGGTGCGCCTATTTGCGGCGAACCTGGAGCACGTCAACGGCAATATGGAGAACGGTAGCGCGCGCTTTACCCGCTGGCTACTGGGGCTTGTTTACCGTTTCCAGCGCAACAGCCTGTCCGGCTCTAAGCGCAATATCGCCGCCCATTACGATATTGGTAACGACCTGTTTGCGACGTTCCTGGATAAACGCCACTGGATGTACTCCAGCGCCGTTTTCCCCTATCCGGAAGCCAGCCTGGAGGAGGCCTCTACCTACAAGCTCGATATCATGCTAGAAAAGCTGGATGTGCGGCCTGAGCACCACCTGCTGGAAATTGGCACAGGCTGGGGCGGGCTGGCCATACACGCGGCAAAAACGCGTGGCTGCCGCGTCACCACCACCACGATTTCCGAAGAGCAGCACGCGCATACGGCCAAGCGCATCAAAGAAGAGGGGCTGGAAAATAAAATCACCCTGCTTAAGCAGGATTACCGCGAACTCACCGGACGTTTTGACCGGTTGATTTCCGTGGAGATGATCGAAGCGGTTGGCCACCAGTATCTCAATACGTATCTGGAGAAGGTGGACAGCCTGCTGACCGACGATGGGCAGGCCATGCTGCAGGCGATCACCATTCGTGACCAGCGCTTTGAAGAGGCCAAGCGGGATATGGACTTTATCAAACGCTACATTTTCCCCGGCGGGTTTTTGCCCTCCCACCACGCTATGCTCTCTGGCGTGATGCGTAAAACGTCGCTGAACGTGGTCGCCCTTGACGAGATTGGTCAGCACTATGCGCGTACGCTACGGGAGTGGCGCCACCGCTTTGAGGCGAGCCTCGATCAAGTACGCAACCAGGGCTACGATGAGCGCTTTATTCGCATGTGGCGTTACTATCTGTGCTACTGCGAAGGGGGCTTTATTGAGCGCTCCATCGGCACCTGCCACCTACTATTAGCAAAGCCCGCAGCTAAGCCCGTGCCGCTTACCGGAGCCTTGTAAATGGCTGCACAGCCTGCGCCACGGCAAACTCCGCTGCGCATGATGCTGTTCAACGCATTGCGTTTTGAAGCCGGCTGGCTGCTGTGCGTATTGGGCGGCTCCTGGGTCGCCGCGCTAACGGGGGCGGTACTGCTTGGCTGGCATTTCTGGCGCTGCGCCCAGCCAGGAGAATGGCGCTTTATCGCAGCTTTTGCCCTGCTGGGGCTGGTGTTAGACGGTGGGCTGCACTTGGCGGGCGGTTTTGATTTTGGCGAGCAGACGTTAATAGCGGGTTTATTGCCGCTGTGGTTATGGATGCTGTGGCCCCTGTTCGCCACCCTGGTATTTCACTCCCTGGCTTGGCTGTGGCGCTACCCACTAGTGGCCGCCGTGTGCGGTGCGATTAGCGGGCCGCTCTCTTACTTAGGCGGTGCAGCGCTGGCAAACGTTAGCTTGGCACCGTGGCTACTTCCAGCACAGGCCGTCATCTGGGCAGCGCTCTGCTGGGGCATCAGCCGTTACATTCAGCGTTTAGCCGCTAGTGATTAATTAATGTGCGCCTTCTGCCTGCGGTAGCGGTGCCCAGCGCTGCTCAAGCTCGGCGGCGGGCATCGGTTTAGCAAAGTAAAATCCTTGTACCAGGGTGCAGCCTGTTTCTACCAGGAACTGACACTGGGCCTGGGTTTCGACTCCTTCGGCGATCACTTCCAGCCCCATGCCTTTTGCCATGGCTAGTACCGCTGTAACAATCGCGGCATCTGCCTGATCGTTGGGCAACTCGCTGATAAAAGCGCGATCTAATTTAATTTTATCTACTGGCAGCCGCTTCAAATACCCCAGCGACGAGTAACCGGTGCCAAAGTCGTCAATAGCGATTGAGTAGCCAAGCTCTCTTAGTGCCTGCAGACGTGGCCCCATGTCCCCTGCTCGCTCGTCTAGTAACACCGATTCGGTCAGCTCCAAACCAAGTTGTGACGGCTCTAGCTGGTAACGCTCAAGACAGGTGGCAAGCTGGGTTTCTAGATCGCCCTGAAAGAGCTGAAGGGCAGAGATATTGACCCAAACAGTGGTCTTCGGCATGCCGCTATTTTGCCAGTGCGCTTGCTGAGCACAGGCCTTTTCGATCACCCAACTGCCTAACTCTGCCATCAAGCCGTGACGCTCGGCCAGGGGAATAAACTCTCCCGGCGATATCATGCCACCTTTGGGGTGACGCCAGCGCAGCAGTGCTTCCATACCTACCAACTCACCGCTACCGGGATGGTGTTGGGTTTGGTAGTGAAGCTCTAACTGGTCACCGGAGATCAGCGCGGCACGCAGGTCGCTGACTAATGCTAATTGGGGATTATCCTGCTTATCCAGCGCGGGGCGAAACCGCAGGCTGTGGTTGCGACCCAGCCGCTTGGCGCTGTAAAGCGCTGACTCTAAACGCTGAAACAGCACGCTGGAATCTTGACCATCTTCCGGCGCACGGCAGCTACCAATGGTGAGGCCTAATCGCAGCGACTGCTCATTAATCTCGAAGGGGCTGCACATATGGTCGCGCAGATTCCCTAGCCACTTGTCGTGGTCATCAAAGGTGGTGGTGCGAATCACCATAAACTCATCACCACCCAGCCGCCCCACTACGCTTCCCGCCATATAGCTGGTGAGCCGCTGGGCAAATCGAGCCAGCAGCCGGTCGCCCTGCTCAACGCCTAAGCTATCGTTAACCGACTTAAGTCCGTCAATATCAATCAGCGCCATATCCAAGCTTTCACCTGCACGCAGGTGGCGCAGCCTGGACGCCATTAAGTCATGCAAGCGACGCCGGTTAGGTAGGCCTGTTAGCGGATCTTCATAGCCGATACGTCTTAAATCGTTCTCACGAGCTTTTTGTGCCGAAATATCGGAGAACCAGCTGATAAAGTGGGTGATTTTGCCTCGCTTGTCGGTGACGGCACGCACTTTGAGCCATTCAGGGTACTCATCGCCATGTTTGCGACGGTTCCACATTTCGCCTTCCCACCGCCCAGTGGCTTTTAGGGTGCTCCAAAAGTTTTCATAAAACGCTTTGTCATGGCGCTGAGCCGCCAGGGTGTCTAGCTTTCGGCCTATCATCTCTTGGCTTTCATAACCGGTAATTTCGGTAAACGCCGGATTCACCGCTAGCACACGGTTTTGGACATCACTAATGACCATCGCATCACCAGACAACCCCAACGCATCCTGTGAAAGACGCAGGCGTAGACGCTGCTGACGCACTTGGTTCCAGGCATCCCACAAGCCTAAAGTAACGAAGCTAGCCGCGACCATACGCAGCGCCGCATCGGGGATCCACACGCAGGCAGGTAGCGCCATCAGCGCCACCCATACCAACGGGCGATTAAGAGAGACAGGCAGCCACATGGCGATTCTTGTTGTCCTAATCAGTCACTAATAAAAATAAACGATGACGACATCATGCCGTCTCACTAAAATCTTGGATAGAGCATATTACGTCAATACACCGTTTATTGGGCGAATTCACTAATCCGAACAGCACAATAAGGTAACCTGGGTTATCGGCAACCCATTAAAAAGTGTTAGAACGTTACGATAAGCCGCCCGCGACGTGCATTCAGCGGTTTCGGGAAGTAGACTAGGCGCAACAACCATCTTCATACTCGGAACGATTCAGTGACCAAGCAACATTCCTTTGATCGCGAAGAACTGCTGGCATGCTCGCGCGGCGAACTATTTGGCCCCGGCAATGCACAGTTGCCAGCTCCTAACATGCTGATGCTTGATCGCATTAAGCACATTCACGAAGAAGGCGGTGAGCATGGCAAGGGCGAACTGATCGCCGAGCTGGATATCACACCTGATCTGTGGTTTTTTGATTGCCACTTCCCAGGAGACCCCGTGATGCCCGGCTGCTTAGGGCTTGATGCGATGTGGCAGCTGGTGGGCTTCTATCTGGGATGGCTTGGCCATCCTGGCCGTGGCCGTGCGCTAGGCTGTGGCGAAGTGAAGTTCAGCGGCCAAATTTTGCCCGACGCACAAAAAGTGACGTATCGCATTAATATGAAGCGCGTTATTACTCGTCGGCTTATCCTAGGCATTGCCGACGGCACTGTGTCCGTTGACGGACGCGACATCTACCAGGCTAATGACCTGCGCGTTGGCCTATTCACCTCCACTGCGAATTTCTAACAGGAGGCTCCCATGCGACGAGTGGTAGTCACCGGCCTTGGCATCGTGTCGTGCTTAGGCAACGACCAGCAACAGGTCCTAGACGCGCTCAAAAACGGGCGCAGCGGTATTCGTTTTAAGGAAGAGTACGCTGAGCGTGGCTTCCGTAGCCATGTAGCAGGCAGCGTTGATATCGACTTGGACGCGTTAATCGACCGCAAACTGCGCCGCTTTATGGGCGACGCAGCAGCCTATGCGTATGTCTCCATGGCTCAAGCAGTCGAAGACGCCGGGCTAACTGAAGCCCAGGTTTCTGATGTGCGTACGGGGCTGATTGCAGGCTCGGGGGGTGCATCAAGCGCCAACCAAGTTGAAGCTGCCGACGCCATGCGCGAGAAAGGCCTACGCCGCGTAGGCCCCTACCGTGTTACCCGCACCATGGGCAGCACAGTGTCTGCGTGCTTGGCAACGCCGTTTAAAATCAAAGGTGTGAATTACTCAATCTCTTCCGCCTGTGCAACCTCAGCTCACTGTATCGGCAATGCCATGGAGCAGATCCAGCTAGGCAAGCAAGATGTGGTGTTTGCGGGTGGTGGCGAAGAGGAGCACTGGACGCTCTCGTGCCTGTTTGATGCAATGGGCGCCCTCTCCACCCACTACAACGACACGCCTGACAAGGCTTCTCGCCCCTACGACCAGGCGCGCGACGGCTTTGTGATCGCTGGCGGCGGCGGCATGCTGGTGCTTGAAGAGCTGGAGCATGCCAAAGCTCGTGGCGCGAAGATTTACGGCGAGCTGGTGGGCTATGGCGCAACGTCTGATGGCTACGACATGGTGGCTCCCTCTGGCGAAGGTGCTACACGCTGTATGCACCAAGCGATGGCGACCGTGCAGGGCGATATCGACTATATCAATACCCACGGCACCTCTACGCCGGTTGGTGATGTGGCTGAGTTGAAGGCCATCCGCAATGTGTTTGGCAACTCAACGCCTGCTATGAGCTCGACCAAGTCGCTAACGGGCCACTCCCTGGGAGCAACAGGCGTACAAGAAGCCATCTACTCACTGTTGATGATGCAGCACAATTTTGTAGCTGCCTCGGCAAACGTTGATCAGCTGGATGAGCAGGCCGATGGCTTCGATATTGTGACCCAGCGTCGCGATAACGTCACCATCGACCGCGTGCTGTCTAATAGCTTTGGCTTTGGCGGTACGAACGCTTGCTTAGTCTTCCAGCGCTATAACGGTTGATCAGCACTTAAGCAGCATAAAAACGGCGCCTTTCGAGGCGCCGTTTTGCGTTATAAAACGATTAGCGAGACGCTGGCCGTGGCACCTCTGAAATTTCCTGTAGCTGACCCTCTATCCAAGCCTCTACATCTTCCAAGACTTCATCGGGCGTACGCCCGGAGGTCTCAATGGGCGCTCCAATGCGCACCCGCAGTACACCTGGATGCTTTACCCAGTGCCGCCCAGGCCAGCGCTCACCAGCGTTGTGTGCCACCGGCAGGACTGGCACACCTGCACGGCACGCCACCACGCTACCGCTTTTGTTGTAGCGCTTACGCACGCCGGGGGAAACGCGAGTACCTTCGGGAAAAATCAGCACGGAAAGGCCTGTGCCTAAGCGTTCAACACCCTGAGTAAGTACCTGCTTCATGGCGCGGGCTGGCTTTGAGCGATCAAGACTAATCGGGCGCAGCAGACGCAGCCCCCAACCAAAGATGGGAAAGCGCAGTAGCTCCTGCTTTAGCACAGTACATACCGGCGGCTTCATTACCTGCAGAAATACGGTTTCCCACTCGCACTGGTGGTTCGCCTGAATTACGCAGGGCCCTGACGGAATATTCTCTCGCCCCTGAATGTCATAGCGCACGCCACAGGCAATGCGAAACCAAACCACCAAAAAGTAGTTATAGAGGTTTAACAATCGATAGCGACCCGCCAACGGCAGAAACGGCGCGATGGGTAGAAACAGAACGCCAATAAGCAGCATGGCAGTAAAATAACCCGCATAGAACACCAGGCTGCGCACCACATTGATCAAACTGATTCTCCTGTCCCAACGTCATCACGCTGCTGGTCACGGGTTAAGCACCACGCATCCAGCATGCGTCCCACTTCCAGCCGCCAAGGTTTTTGATGCACACCAAAAACATCCAACACTCGACGGCAGTTTAATACCCGACGCAGCTTGGCGTCGTGATGATGATTAAGGGCCTGTATCTCCCCTAAATCAATATGTTCGCCACGCCCTTCTAGGTGAGTGGCCAGCTGAGTACGCACCATTGATGTAAAAGTGAACGCACTGACCGGCTCAGTGCCCGCCAAGTGATAGGCTCCCCAGGCGTCAGCGCCGCAGGCCTGCTGCTGTAGCATGCCAATCAACGCCATGGCGACCGCGTCGGCAGAGGTGGGGCAAAACACTACGTCCTCTGCTGCGCGCACCGTCTGCCCCGTGATAAAGCTGTCGATAATTTCACTCAGCCAGGCGTGGCTACCTTCCAACGCAAACAGCGGCCCTAAGCGCACAATCAGATGGCGATGGTATTCGGCACGGATACGATCGCCTGTTTGCACCAATCGACGCAAACACTCATCACGTGGGGCAGGCACGACATGCTCATCAATCGGGATATCAAATCCCTCTTCATAGAGCTGATCCGAGACACACCACACCAACGCCACGTCTTGGGCTTGGCAGGCATCCACACAGCGATCAACGGCATCCGCATGGGCTTTCACCTCGGCGGGCGTCATGCTCAGCGGGTGCGCCAGCGGGGGAATGAGCACCGCATCGGGCGCTATCGCCTGTAGCTGACTCGGCGAAACAGCAAGGCCTTGCTCAATGACTAGCTCGGTATCCGCGCGCCGGCTCGCTTCACGGGCTAGCGCTAAACTTAAGCAGTGCCCGGCATCTAGTATCAGCAGCTTCAAGACAGCCTCTCCCCCTCAACCCAAAACCGTGGCGGCAACTGCGCCACGCATCGACGAACGTGTGTAAGGTGCTTTTTAGAACGGAATTTCGTCGTCGAAATCATCAAAATTGCCCGGATCGGGGGCGCCATAGCTGTTGTTTTGGTTATTCGGTGCCGGCTGCGGGTGCTGCGGCGCTGGCTGTCCACCGCGCTGAGGAGCCCCACCCTGAGGCGGGTAGCCGCCCTGCTGGGGCTGGTTTTGGCCATAGTTCTGTTGAGGAGGCGCTTGCTGAGCCGGGGCCTGCTGAGCGTAGCCACCCTGCGGGGCTCCACCGCCCTGGAAGTCGCCGCCACGGCTATCCAGCATTTGCATATCGTTAGCCACGATCTCCGTGCTGTAACGATCTTGACCGTTCTGGTCCTGCCATTTGCGCGTTTGCAGGCGGCCCTCAATATACACTTTTGAGCCTTTTTTAAGGTACTGCTGGGCGATTTCAGCGGTTTTGTTGAATAGCACCACGCGATGCCACTCGGTGCGCTCCTGGCGCTGGCCACTTTGGCGATCCATCCAGGTATCGGAAGTGGCTAGGTTTAAATTTGCTACCGCCGTGCCAGAAGGGGTGAATCGCACTTCAGGATCTTGGCCCAGGTTGCCAATCAAAATAACTTTGTTAATACCGCGCGCCATGAGGTCGCTCCTTTACGTAATCGGACAAATAACTGAGTAGGTCGCTACCTGCTGTTTTTAGCAGGTGAGCGCTAATTCTTTAGGGTCGCGGCGGTGGAATCAGTTTTGCCAGCGCCGCTTGATCGAGTTCTTTGCGGTTTACCTTCAAATACATGAGGCGCTCCTCCGGCACGACCATCACATCTTCCACACCAACCACGTCGGCAAGATGCTCCATCAATAAGTTGATCGCATCAGGCTGCGTATCGTGTAACGCCACCACTTCGCTGGAGAGCGGCGGAGGAGAAGGCATCCGCCACATGGCTACCCACCAAGCCAGCGCTAGCACCGCGCAACCAATAAATACTGCGTTAAGCCCCCAGGTATTCGCCAGCAAGCCGCCCAACGTGCCACCTAAAAAAGCGCCGAGAAACTGGCTGGTGGAATACACCCCCATTGCGGTGCCCTTAGCACCCGCTGGGGCCAACTTGCTAAGCATGGAAGGCAGCGTTGCCTCCAGCAAATTAAAGCCGGTAAAGAAAACAAATAGCCAAACAAACAGCCAATGCCCCTGGGAAAGCGACAACCCTAGGCTGGCTAGGCTGGCAGCGATGGCTCCAATCGCCAATAGGCACATCAGCCTCATACGCTGGCGCTTTTCCGCTATGATCACCAGCGGCACCATCGCCACAAAAGAGAGTGCCATAATGCCTAGGTAGGCTAATCCATGGTACTCCACTGCTACCCCCGCATTGAGTAAGCGGAAGGGGATAGCCACAAAGATTGCCATGAGGACAAGATGCAGCGCAAAAATCGATAGATCAAGCCGCCACAAATCCGGCCGGGTAATCACACTTTTAAACTGCTTCCGATCCAGCCCTACGTCACGGTGGCGTAACCGGCGCGGCGCAGGCGGCACCCAGCGCCAAAGGACTAACAGTCCCACCAATGTTAGGAGTGCGGTAAACCAAAACACCCCAGAGAGCCCCGCCCAGGAGGCTAACCAAGGGCCAAGCACCATGGCAATGGCAAACGATACGCCGATCGAAAGGCCAATAGTGGCCATGGCCGCCGTGCGTACCTGCTCGCGGGTTTGATCTGCCAATAGAGCCATTATGGCGGCCGCCACGGCACCGCCCCCCTGAAGGGCGCGACCTAAAATTACCCCGCCAATGCTATCTGCCATGGCCGCTACCACGCTGCCAAAAGCAAAAATCAGCAGCCCCATCGCAATGACACGCTTACGACCAATGCGGTCAGAGAGCAAACCAAACGGGATTTGCAGCGTCGCCTGGGTTAAGCCATAAATGCCTAACGCCACGCCAACCAGTAGCGGCGTAGCGCCTGTCAACGTGTCGGCATAAAGCGCGAGCACCGGCAGAACCATGAACAGTCCCAGCATACGAGACGCGTAAAGACCGGCCAAACCGCTGATTGCACGGCGTTCAGCGACCAGCAGCAGTGCGGAAACCTTGCGCATAATGCCCTTGTGTATGGTGGATGGGCCGAACGGCCTGAGATAACCGTCCATTCTAGCGCTTTGTCATCACGCTGGAAACGCCAAGCGCGGTGACGCAGGCAGAGACAGTTTTGCCGGGAAGGGGACAGCAATCGTATAATTACGCTTTTGCCACGCGATTCGAGGTGTTGATGGACAGCATTCTGGTCAGGGGTGCCCGCACCCACAACCTCAAGCAGATCGATGTGGAGCTGCCTCGCGACAAGCTTATCGTCATTACCGGGCTTTCCGGTTCCGGTAAGTCATCGCTGGCGTTTGACACGCTCTATGCCGAGGGGCAGCGTCGCTACGTGGAGTCGCTCTCTACCTATGCACGCCAATTCCTCTCGATGATGGAGAAGCCCGATGTGGACCACATCGAAGGTCTCTCTCCTGCGATCTCTATTGAGCAGAAATCCACCTCCCACAACCCGCGCTCAACCGTGGGTACTATCACCGAAATTTACGACTACCTGCGTCTGCTGTTTGCCCGCGCAGGCACGCCCCGTTGCCCAGAGCACGGTGAAGACTTAGAAGCCCAGACCATTTCGCAGATGGTCGATCAAGTGATGAACCTCGCCGAGGGCACCAAGCTAATGCTGCTGGCCCCTGTGGTAAAAGGCCGCAAGGGTGAGCACCTGCAACTGCTCGCCGAACTTCGCGCCCAGGGCTTTGTCAGGGTGAAAATCGACGGTCAGGTGCTGGAGTTAGACGATATCGCGCCGCTGGATAAGCGCAAAAAGCACGATATCAGCGTGGTAGTGGACCGCTTTAAAGTGCGCGACGATATCGCCCAGCGCTTAGCGGAATCGTTTGAGACCGCGCTAAACCTGGCCGACGGCACGGCGATGATTCACTTTATGGATGGCGAGCAGGAAGACCTCGCCTTCTCCTCGCGCTTTGCCTGCCCGGTATGTGGCTACTCGCTCTCAGAGCTTGAGCCGCGCATGTTCTCTTTTAACAACCCTGCGGGCGCCTGCCCTACCTGTGATGGCCTCGGCGTTCAGCAGTACTTTGACCCAGATAAGCTGATTAGCCATCCAGAGCTTTCCCTCGCAGAAGGCGTCATTAAAGGCTGGGATCGGCGCAACATTTACTATTTCACCCAGTTGCAGACACTCGCCAAGCACTACCGCTTCGAGCTGGAAACCCCCTGGCAGGAGCTGGCTCGCCACGAGCGCGAGATTATTCTTAACGGCAGCGGCAACGAGCAAATTCCGTTTGTCTACGTAGGCGATCGCGGCCGCAAAGTCACTCGGGAACACGCCTTTGAAGGCGTGCTGCCCAATATGCAGCGCCGCTACCGGGAAACCGAATCCAATATGGTACGCGACGATCTCGCCAAATATATTGCGGTTCAGCCCTGCACTACCTGTAGTGGCTCACGGCTGCGCAAAGAGTCGCGCCATGTTTATGTGGATGACCGTAACATTGCCGATATTGTGCACCTGCCCATTGGCGAGGCGTGGCGCTACTTTGCCGAGCTGGCCCTGCCGGGGCGTAAAGGCGAAATTGCCGATAAGATCGTCAACGAGATCCATGCCCGCCTGGAGTTCTTGGTCAATGTGGGCCTGGATTACCTGAACCTTGAGCGCAGCGCCGACACTCTTTCCGGTGGCGAGGCCCAGCGCATCCGTCTAGCCAGCCAAATCGGCGCGGGGCTGGTGGGCGTCATGTACATTCTGGACGAGCCCTCTATCGGCCTGCATCAGCGGGACAACGACCGCTTGTTGAAAACCCTGGAGCGACTGCGCGACCTGGGCAATACCGTGATTGTGGTCGAACACGACGAAGACGCCATTCGCGCGGCGGACCATGTGCTGGATATCGGCCCCGGCGCCGGTGTTCATGGCGGTGAAATCGTCGCCCAAGGCACGCCCCAGCAAGTGATGGATAATCCCAACTCGCTCACCGGTCAGTATCTTTCCGGCACTCGTGAAATCGCCGTGCCGCCCTACCGTATTCCCGGCAATCCGGAAAAGCAGTTGGTCGTGCGCGGCGCGACAGGCAATAACCTGCAAAACGTCACGCTGAGCCTGCCTTTGGGGCTATTTATTGCCGTGACGGGGGTTTCTGGCTCGGGTAAATCAACGCTGATTAACGGCACGCTGATGCCCATTGCCGCCCGTGAGCTTAACCGCGCCACCACCTTGACCCCAGCGCCCTATGAGAAGGTTGAAGGGCTTGATCAGCTCGATAAAGTGATCGATATCGACCAGAGCCCCATTGGCCGTACGCCGCGCTCTAACCCTGCGACGTACACCGGTATTTTCACGCCCATTCGCGAGCTGTTTGCGGGTACCCAAGAGGCGCGCTCGCGGGGCTATAAGCCGGGCCGCTTCAGCTTTAACGTTAAGGGCGGGCGCTGTGAAGCGTGTCAGGGCGAGGGCATGATCAAGGTAGAGATGCACTTCCTGCCGGATATCTACGTACCCTGCGATGTATGTAAAGGTAAGCGTTACAACCGCGAAACGCTGGATATTCACTATAAAGGCAAGACCATCCACGAAGTGCTGGAAATGACCGTGGAAGACGCGCTGGCATTCTTCAGCCCGGTGCCCGCCATTGCCCGCCGCCTGCAAACGCTAATGGACGTAGGGCTCTCGTATATTCGCTTAGGGCAAAGCGCCACCACGTTATCCGGCGGTGAAGCACAGCGTGTCAAACTGGCCCGAGAGCTAGCTAAGCGCGACACCGGCAAAACGCTCTACATTTTGGATGAACCTACCACAGGCCTACATTTTGAAGATATTCGCCAGCTGCTGACCGTACTCCACCGACTGCGCGATCACGGTAATACGATTGTCGTGATTGAGCACAACTTGGATGTGATCAAAACCGCCGACTGGCTCATTGATCTTGGGCCGGAAGGTGGCTCTGGCGGCGGGCAAATTATTGCTGAGGGCACGCCCGAGCAGATTGCCAAGCAGAGCGTTTCGCATACCGGGCGCTTCCTGGCGCCACTACTGGAGCGGGCCAAACGCGCATCATCCACTTCCTAGCGCTTAGCTACCCGGCACCCGGTGCCGGGAACATCAAAAGAGTAAGCAAGCCCAACGGGTACTTCTTATAGTATGTAGCGATGCCGTTTAACAATGGTTGATACCGTTTAGGAGAAGGACGCTGTGGATCAGGACAAAAGCTGCATTATTCGCCACTTTAGCCACTACTGTACGCTGACGGACGATGAGAAGCAGTTGCTAAACTCGTTAGAGGAGAGCCCGACTGAGATTAAGTCAGGCGCACTACTGTGGGAAATGGGCTCGCCAGCCAACGAGTTTTGCACGCTGCGCAGCGGCTGGGCTTACTCTTACCGTCATCTGGAAAACGGTGATCGGCAGATTCTCGAAGTGTTTCTCCCGGGCGATATCATTGGCCTGCGGGAATTTGCCTTTTCTCAACGCCTTGAGAACGTGCGCCTGATTACCGATGGCGTGGTGTGCCATTTCCCCCATAAACGTATGCTGGATATATTTAGCCAGTCACTGCCGCTCACGTCGGTCATGTTTGCCATCGGCAGCCGTCAACAAGCGCTGCTCACTGAGCGTTTGGTGAACTTGGCCCGACGCAGCGCACGCCAGAAAATGGCACACTTTCTCCATGAGATGTACCTGCGTTTGCGCCAAACCAACGACGATATTGGCGGGCAGTTTCGTCTTCCGCTCTCTCAGGAGCAGCTCGCCGATATTTTAGGCTTAAGCCCGGTACACGTGAGCCGCACCTTTAGCGCGCTGAGCGAAGATGGCTTGGTCTTCCGCGACCGCCACCATGTCTCGATTCCAAACCTTGAGGCGCTGGCCACGGAAGGTGAGTTTGACGACTGCTATCTTACCGATAATGTCAGGCCGCTATTTAAGGACTGAGGTTGCGACAATAAAACGCCGCGCCCTTGCCAAGCACACGGCAGTTTCATCAGCGTGCTATTAACCGCATTTTGACCAGCCGCAACCGGCGTAGCAGGTCGGGCAGCCATCCATCATGATCAAATCACCTCGACACTCAGGGCACGTACCTACCGTAGCGGGGCCGCCGCTTGCTTCGCCAGAAGCCGATGCGACGGCAGAGTCTTCAGCCGCCGGGGGCTCCTCCGGCTGCCAAGCATGTCCATGCTGCATGCGGTGCGCATAGCGTGCAACCAACGTCTCCACCGGCACTTGGTTGCCCTCCTGATCTAAAAAACCGCGCCGATAGAGAATCCGCTGAATCGACCAAGCAATCGCCGCCACTTCCGAGTCGTGAAACATAGGCTTGTTCCAGCGATTCATGCCACAGCGTACCAAGCCTTTGTCCCAGGCGACTTTGCGCAGGTCTGCCACGGCTTGAGTGACATAGCCCCCACGCGCTGCAAGCGACAGGCTGCGCATGGTCGCAGTAATCCACTGGTGCTCGCTGGAGAGCTGGCCCGAGGGAAAGAAGAACTCCACCGGACGCTCAATCACCACACGCTGGCCGCCAATCACGCCTTCCACTGGCATAAACGAGACCAGCAAGTAGACCTTCTTGCGCCCTTCAGCCCCCACATAAGAGATTTTTTCAGACACTGCTTCCAGTGTGCCTTCCGGGCGCGATGGAATGCGGACCGTTAATGGGTCTTCATCTGGTAGCTCTGGAGCAGGCGCGGGCTGCCCTTGTTGCTTAATACGGTAACCGACAATTTTCGACGTAATTTCAACCGCCATAACGTTCTCCCCAGTTCTTTAGACAGCTCATCAAGCTAAGCCTTGCTTGCGCTTACGATTACCATTTGCCGTAGGTGCCCTCTTTCAAGGCATCAAACAGGTTAGCGGCGTTATGCTCTTCACCGTCGTAAAGCACCTTCTCATCGCCGGTTAGCTCAAGGGTTTCACCATTTTCCAGCTCAAACACATAGGTGGTGTTTTTCAGGTCATCCTCACGCACCAACACGCCTTGGAAGGCTTCCGGGTTAAAGCGGAAGGTAGTGCAACCTTTCAAACGGCTCTCGTAGGCCTGCAGATAGAGGTCTTGGAACTGCTCAAAGGGGAACTCGGTGGGTACATTGACCGTTTTGGAAATCGCCGAGTCCACCCACTGCTGAGCTGCCGCTTGAACGGCGACGTGCTGCTCGGGAGTGACAGAGTCTGCGGTAATGAAGTAGTCCGGCAGATCGCTTTCTACCGCATCGGCAGCCATAAAGTGACGGTAGGCCGCTAGTTCAAACGACACTACCTCCACCTGCTCCTTGGTCTTTTTACCGGACTGGATGATGTTGCGGAAATAGCGATGGGAGAACGACGGCTCAATGCCATTGGAAGCGTTGTTGCCCATGGAGAGCGAGATGGTACCCGTGGGGGCAATCGAGCTGTGGTGGGTAAACCGCGCACCGTGCTCGGCCAACTGTGCCACCAGTTCCGGCTCAAGCTCGGCCACTTTGGCCATGTATTGGCTGTAGCGGGCGTGCAGAATCCGCCCCGGCACCTTGTCACCTACCTCGTAGCCGTCGCTGGCGAGCTGAGGGCGCTCGCGCATCATCTTGGGCGTAATGGTGTGCTCCTCTTCAAGCACTGGCGCCATGCCCTTCTCTTTAGAAAGCTCCAGCGCCTGCTTCCACCCTTCCAACGCTAAATGACGACTGACCTCTTCAGTGAACGTCAGCGACGCCTGGGAGCCGTAGGGAATTTTCAGCATGGTCAGGGTCGAACCAAGACCCAAAAAGCCCATGCCGTGACGGCGTTTAGCTTCAATTTCGCGCTGTTGCTGGGGGAGCGGCAGGCCAGCAATTTCCACCACGTTGTCGAGCATACGGGTGAAAATCGCTACGACTTTTCGATAGCGCTCCCAATCAAACCGCGGCTCGGCGCTAAACGGTTCGATCACAAACTTCGTCAGGTTGATAGACCCTAACAGGCACGCGCCTTCCGGCGGCAGCGGCTGCTCGCCGCAGGGGTTAGTCGCGCGGATATCCTCGCAGAACCAGTTATTGTTCATGCGATTCACTTGATCAATCAGTATAAAGCCCGGCTCGGCGTAGTCGTAGGTAGAGGACATAATCGTGTCCCACAACTCACGAGCTTTAATCACCTCGACAACACGGCAGGCCACGCGCCCTTCGGCATCCACCGTGTAGCCCTCTTCCACTACCGGCCAGTCACGGTAAATCACCTCTTCAGCACTCACATCCTCTTTCTCACCAGGATGCAGTGGGAAGGCCAGCGGCCAATCGGCGTTGTGCTTCACCGCTTCCATAAACTCATCGGTGATGAGTAGGCTCAAGTTGAATTGACGCAGCCGCCCTGCTTCGCGCTTGGCTTGGATGAACTCACGCACGTCCGGGTGCCCCACATCGAAGGTGCCCATTTGAGCGCCGCGACGGCCTCCGGCAGACGCCACGGTAAAACACATCTTGTCGTAGATATCCATAAACGCCAGCGGGCCATTGGTGCCTGCTCCTGCGCCAAACACAAAGGCACCTTTATGGCGCAGGGTCGAGAAGTCGTAGCCAATACCGGCGCCCGACTTCAATGTCATACCCGCATCGACCACGGAGTCGAGGATATCGCGCATGGAGTCACGAATAGTGCGAGAAACGGTGCAATTAATCAGACTGACGGCGGGCTTGTAGGCTTCGGCCCCCGCATTAGAGAGAATTCGCCCAGCGGGAATAGCACCATTTTCCAGCGCCCAGCGAAATTTGGGTAGCCACTCATCGGCCTTTTCACCTTCTACGGCGGCTAGGGCACGAGCCACGCGCTCAAAGGTCGCTGCGACATCTTGATCCACCGGTTGGCCATGACGATCTTTTAACCGATATTTGGCATCCCAGATTTCCCTAGATGGAGCCTGCATAGGGACTTCACTGGATGTCTTCATCGCCTTGGCTGCGGTACTCATGTTCACGAAACTCCTTCACGATGGGTAGCGATAGCGCTAAAAAACGGGCCGATTATACGTGGCATCGTAGGGGAGTATAGCCCCGACTTTCTACTATATGGGCCGTTTTTTGACGTTAACAACACTAGATATAGAAAAATCAGCACCTTACCCTTTTGCTTATTCCCAACACGCTATAGGCTTAAGGTTTTCGATGACGATACGACCTATGAACTTCCTGAAAACATCAACTTTCGCCGTCACCGCCATGCTGCTTGTCACAGCTCCCCTTTCATTGGCCGCTACATTTAATGTGGAATCAGTGGCTACCCATGGGCACTGGCAATCCATGGCGCTGACCCTAGGAGAAGAGCGCCACTTTCGTGCTGTAGAGACCCACAGCTACTCCGATGCCACGCTAAGCATAAATGCTACTCAAGAAGTCTGTGATTTACCGTGGCTGGAGATGCGCGTCACCCTAGCGCAGCAGCAGGGAGAGAGCCGAGCGGTGAATCTGGTACCCACTCGGCTGCGGATTGGTGACAACCCGATTGTCGATACCATGGCGGAGTTTATTACCGAGCGGGGCGATGACGGCTTTTATGCCCATTTTTATTTGAGCGATATGGAGACGCTGATCGCTGAGATGCAGTCGGGCGAGCAGCTGTTTTTAGGATTTGACCAGGGTGAGCAGGAACCGTGGTACATGACCTTTAGTTTGGAAGGTGCTGGCGATGCCATTCAACGCATGCAGTCGCTGTGTAGCGGCGCCTCTCTCACAGAGGCACCTGCTCCTCCGGGTTAAGCGCACGCTCTTCCGCAACCTCTACTCGATTACGGCCGCTGTGCTTGGCTTGATACATAGCGGCATCGGCCCGGGCCATCAGCGTTTTACAGCTGTCGCCTGGCTGCCAGACAGCGACACCAATGCTAATGGTAATTGGCTGATCAACTCCCTCTACCTGCAGGGTGGCCACCAAGCCACGCAGGCGCTCGGCAAGCCCTACCGCCGCTTCCATATCGGAGTGGGTAGCCAATACCACGAACTCTTCACCGCCCCAACGGCCTAGATGGTCGCAGCCACGCAGTGACTCCTCGACTAGACGCGCCAGCGACACGAGCACGTCATCCCCTACATGGTGGCCGTGGGTATCATTAATTTGTTTAAAACGGTCAACATCAAACAGCAGTAGCGCAAAAGAAGCCCCATAGCGTTTGGCGGCCACCAGCTCAGCATCAATAGCCTGCTCAATACGGTAGCGGTTCCATACCTGGGTGAGCGGGTCAAAATGCGCCAGTTGCTCTAAGCGCTGATTGGCATCGGCTAACGCTTTGCGTTCCCGCTCCAGGTGCATATTTAATGTACTGATTTCATAGGCGGAAATTGCCAGCGTCAAATCTTCGCCTAAGTCCTTAGCGGCAAGTCGCTCAACACGCTGCCACGCCTCGCTTTTTCCCACTACCTCTTCACGCCAGGCAGCAGAAGGCGCCATCATAATCGCAGGCTGGGGTTGGGGTACGGAGGTTGGCTGCATCGCCCAATAGAGTGTTTCCACCTGTTCTGGGCGAAAGAAGATCAGCCACCCTCGCTGCGCCGGGCTCATCGGAAGTGGTACAGCCAGGATACCGCACTGCTCAGGCATACAAAGCGATGACGTTAGCGGCTCAGCGGCAATCCCCCGCGTACACCAGGGGCCACTATGTTGATGTGCTTTTTCAAGACGCTTAACAAACTGGCTAATGGTAGGTGAGTCTGGTGTAGTACCACTCGCATGCACACTGCCCTTCAGCCATAGCGCAACGCCGTGGGCACGAAATAGCGAACACCACGTTTCAGCCTGCTGATGGGTAATCTCCTGTGGGCTTTGCGGCTCTAAACGGGCATTGGCCGACAGTACCAAGCTATCTTGAACGCGTTGCAGGTAGCGAGCTTCTTGGCGTGCTCGGAGTAACAGCAGCCGCTGGGTGGCCATCTGTACCAGAGTACGCACCGCGTCACGTACGGGCGGCGCTACTGGATGGGGAGTGGCCGAGTGGCAAAACAGCAGCCCCCATAAGCCGGCATCACCCTGCATGGCCATACTCAGCGCACCCCGCACGCCAAGACGACGTAAGTAGCGCTGACGGGCCGGGGCAGGCGCACGTAGAAAGCAGTGACGCAGGTTTGCGCCTGTGCCTTTTGGCACAAGTGGTTCGCTTGGCGCATCAGTATCTTCAATCAGCCGAACCGGATGGCTTTCATAAGCGCGCCGCAGCGTCAGGGGAAAATCACTGGCCGGAAAACGCTGTCCTAAAAGAGCAGGCAGATGCCCCCCCCGCGCTTCAGCGACAATCAGTCCATGCCAATCGGTGTCGAAATGGCAAACGGAGACACGGTCATGGCCAGTTAGCTGCTGCACCGCCGTTACGAGATAATCCAACAGCTCTTCTTGTTGGGTGGCTTCCGCTAGGCGCATTAGCCGCTCGTTGACGGTGCCCAACAAGCGGCGTTTGCCGAGTGGGTTCAACGGCTCAATCTCCACTATCACGCTACTCTCGGTGCGGTAAGCGTGCAGTTGAAAGCGGGTAGCGCGCTGGGCACGACTAAATGCCAGTGGCCCCGCTAGTCGCTGCTGTCCCTGCAGCTCCTTGCATAACCGCTGACTTAGCCGTTTACCCAGCACACTGCTGAGCGAGAGTTGCGAGTGCTCTTGCTCAGCAATGCCCAACAGCTGGGTGAGATTATTACTCACCGCCTGAATGTGTCTACACTCTTCATCCAGTACCAGAACGGCACCAAATGATTGAAGTAGCGAATGATGCTTCGACACGAAGATAGCCTCGAGATATCTCTTTACCCCTTGACCTGTTGCTTCAGCAACAGCTCAACGCGTCGGTTGGCAGCTCGCCCTTCCGCAGTAGCGTTACTTTCCATGGGTTGGGTGTCGGCATAGCCGACGGCCCGCATACGTGAAATGGCAATACCTTGCCGCTCTAACTGGCGTACCACTGCGATGGCTCGTCCCACTGAGAGCTCCCAGTTAGACGGAAACCGAGCGGTCGCGATCGGCACATTATCGGTGTGGCCCTCAATGGAAATTTGACCATCAAAAGTCTGTAGCACCGAAGAGAGCCGTTCTAACACAACTTGCCCCTGGGGCGTTAGTACATCGTTGCCACTGGGAAATAAAAGGCTATCGTCAATACGTAGCGTAACGCCCTCTTGCCCCTGGGAGACACTCACTCCAGGGATATCAAGCCCTGCCATTTGGGGATGTAAGCCATCGTGGCGGGGAAGTATTCCTGTGGCTAAGCTAGCCAATGGCAGTGACGTAACGGCATTCGAGGGATCCATGATACTGCTTTCACTCCCTTCGCCACCGCCGGATGGCGTAAGCGCCAACAGCAGTACAAACAGGGTAATCAGCAGCGTCAATACATCCAGGTAACTGGTCAGCCAGCTCTCGTCACTCTCCCCCACTTCGGCGGGAAGCTCCAAAGCATGCCGTGAATCGCGGTCGAGCATGGCGCTAACCTTTTAATGCGGAACCCATATCGGGCCGAGGCTTAACGTTCGCGTCACGAATTTCGTCGTGGTAATTCGCTACGAAGGAGTTAAGCGTCTCTTCAATAAACGATGGCAGACGGCGCTTGGTAATTAGCGAAATGCCTTCCAGCACCATGTTCATAGTGATAAGACGCTCTTCCGTACGCCGCTCTAGCTTCACGGCAATCGGTTTAAACACCAAATTGGCCAACAGGATGCCATAGAAAGTAGTCAACAGCGCCACTGCCATCCGGGGCCCAATTACTTCCAGGTCACCCGCATCCATCACTTCGAGCATGTTGACCAAGCCTACCAAAGTACCAATCATGCCAAAGGCCGGTGCATAGGTGGCCATGGTGCGGAAAATTTGGGCTTCAGCATGCTCGCGGGCTTTCAGCCGCGCAATACGCCAGCGCAGCATGTCGAAGATTTCATCCTCTTTTGTATTCGCAATGACCAGTTGGATACCGGTGCGCAAAAACGGATTACGGGTATGTTCCAGTTCTTTCTCAACCGCTCTAACATCCCCCTTAAACCAAAGGCGCGACATGGAAACCAACTCATTGATGTCATCTCGCACATAGGTGTTTTCACGGCGGAAAACTAAACCAACCAGACGCACCACACGCAGCACTTCTTTCAGCGGATAGCTGATAAACGTGGCCGCCAGCGTGCCAGTGACCACAATGGCAAGCCCCGGTAAGTTAATAAAGCTCTCGGGCGACTCTGCGGTAAAAAATAAAACGCTTACCAACAGCAGCATGCTGGCAAATATACCGATCAGCGTAGATGGATTCATCAACGGCTCCTCGCCGGTTATGGTTAGTGAGTGAGAGGGTTAATTAGTCTCATGTAGGCGAGCACGCAGCCGACTCACCGCCTGGCTGTGAAGCTGTGAAACCCGTGATTCGGTGACACCGAGCACAGCGCCCACTTCTTTTAGATTCATCTCTTCTTGGTAATACAGCGCCATTAGCAGCTTCTCGCGCTCGGGCAGTGCTTCAATGGCGTCGATCAGCGTTTGCCGCTGCTGTTCATCCAATAATTGTTCAAACGGCTGTCGGTGAGTGTCGTCCCCCGCAGGCTCGCTGCCATCCGCAATGAGCTCTTCGAACGGCAATAATTGCCCGCTATTGGTATCGTTGAGCAGTTGCTGGTAATCACTTAGCGGCATCTCCAGTTCACGGGCAATCTCCCCCTCTTCCGGGGGGCGCCCCAGCTGCTGCTCTAAACGACGCACAGCATCATCTACCGCCCGTGCCGAGCGGCGTACGCTGCGGGGCAGCCAGTCACGAGTGCGCAGCTCGTCCATCATCGCGCCACGGATGCGCTGGCTTGCAAAGGTAGCAAATGTTGCTCCCTGGGCAGCATCAAAGCGCCCTAATGCCTCTAACAAGCCCACCATACCCGCCTGGATCAGATCATCCAGCTCAATACTTGCGGGCAACCTTACCTGCAGCGTTAAGGCCTGACGTCTCACCAGTGGCATGTATTGAGTTAACAGCTCACTCTGTTTGATCCTGCCTTGTGCTGTATACATCCTCGTGCCTCGCGGCTTAACAACCTTTACTGATAGTTCACGATCACTTGTAACCCCTGTACTCGCACAGGGCGTTGCCCTGGCTGCAGCGTAAACCGAAAGTACAGCGGTGCGCTCGCCAACATTCCCGATAGAGCGGTCGTGCTACCGCGCATGCCTGATAGTGCAACACAGCGTTCAGGATGACATAGCCAAGCGTTCACAGGCGTTCCCGGCGGTGACTCAAAGCGCCATTGAATTCGCGACAGCGCAGCATTACGCAGCGGGACGCCCGCTGGCGGGGTTATCGCCTGGCTGCTGCTGGTACGGTCGCTCATTGCTACCATCACACTAGGCACTTGGCTGCTCCAACTACCGGTTGCGGCCTGCGTATTCAACGCGAAAAACCATAACCCTGCTACTAGCCCTAAACAGCCCATTTTTCTTACTGTTAACAACTTTGCAGGTTTTATCAACGCCTCAATAGCCATCTGCTTAGCGTTACTTACCCAACTCGCCAAACTCTGCATAACTCTCCCCTTGAGCGACAAATGCACCCTGGCCCGCCGCTAGCGCGCCAGCAGCAGAAGCTCAATATCTAAATAACGAGCGGAAGCATTGCCCAAATTATCCAGCAACCCCTGGCGCGGCAGGTGGGGTTCATGAAGGGCTAGAAGACGCTGCGGACCACCATGCTCGCGTAATTGGCGCAACACTCGGTACATGGTGGCAAAGGCGTCAGCATCACTGTTGATCCACAACGCCCAGCGTGAGTAACGCTCGGCTAAGTCAGTCAGCGAGGCGCTGTTAGGCATGACAATATGAATATCCCAATCCTGTGGGTCACCTGCCCATTGCCGCCCCAGGGCCGACCATTGCCCCAGCCGACCTCGCACTTTGTCCACCTGCGCTACACCAGCATGAGGTAAGCCTACTACCACTAGCGTTTTTTTCGGTCTTGGAGGCGCCACGGTGGCAGGCTCGGCAGCAGCAGCTACCGTAGGTGCCATGGCCTCCTGGGTATACGCGGCGGCTTCCTCTTCGTTAACGGGAGCGGCAGGCACTGTCTCGTCACTTTCCACGTTATGGCCGACTTCATCAGCACCACGCTGCTGGCGCTGTAAATCGGCCCATTTGCGCAGGCCAGCCGCCTGATCCTGGCCACTCATACCACGCCCTCACGACTGACGCTACCTAGCTGACGAATGGCATCGCGCGCCATCAGAACGTGTACTAATGCATCAAGCAGTGCCGTATCACGCCGCTTGCGCTGGGTTCCTAACAAGCGCAGCAAATCGGCTCGCAGGGCCTGAGCGTCCTCATCGTCAACGATATCTAGATGGCCGGCTACTGCAGCCGCGCCGCTGGCCATCAGCAGGCGCAGCTCGCTGCTGACATCACCACCGTCGGCCTCTTTAAGCTGCTGCCAAGCACGCTTGGTGAGCGATGCCAGTCCGTCACTCTGCAGTTGGGTGATTAAAAGCGTTAACACATCGCTGCCCAAACGTGCAGGCGTTAGCCAGTAGCGGCGCACGATTCGCTTAGTGCTTTCAGGGTCGCTTACCTCACCGACCCACGCCAATACGGGGTTACCTGATACGTCCTGCGCTTCAACATAGGCGCTGGAAAGCTGCATGCTTTGCCCGCGGAAACGGATGCCCACGCTATGGGTTAAGGTGCTTTCTTGGAACAGGGAGCGCAGAGTATAGCGCTCGCCCTGGCAGTGTACCCGCTGGCTCGCGGGCACCATGCTGACCCACGTCAGATGCTGAGCGTTTAGCCAAGCCAGCGCCTCAGCGTCTGGCAGGGTAGGCAGAAGATGAACCGCAACATCTCCTGCACAACGCACCAAACGTGGCTGCCAGCCCGCTGGCTGACGGTGCTGAAGGCGAGTCAGCGCCAGCCAAGCACCTTGCTCATTCAGAGCAACATCTGGCATCGACCAGTCACAACCTCGCTCGTTACGGCGGGGCGACCAAACCACCCCTAACGCGTCACGAGTGGCGGCGGCTCCGGCTAGCAGCTCATCTAGGCGCTGGTCTTGTATCACCCCCGGCAGCGCTGCGATGTCCCAGGCGGCTTCCAAGCGGTGAAAATCGACGACACGCTGACGCAAGCGGGTTAACACCGAGGAGAGCCTGCGCCCCTGCCCTAACACATCCCGCGACCAGCGTGGCAAGCTGAGTGGGGCTGTTTCAGCACGCGCGCTACTCGAAACGTTGGCCGACAGTGCTTGATCAATCAGCGCGGGTGGTGTCGCGACCGCCATATCTTCTGGCACCTGCTGGCCATAGGAGCCAAACAGCACCCTCATACCGTGGCGCATGACGATGTCTAATACCGGCGCAAGCCGCCCAGCTTCATCTTGCTTCGTGATGATACAGTCGTCTAACTCGGCACCTGCGGCTCTCGCCGCTTGGCGGTAGCGCAATACGACTTCTTCTAGCGTTTCCGGCTGACTGGCGGCGTTGAGCAACAGCACCAGACGCACGGTGGACTTTCCACCCTGTAAATGGGCGATCTGTTCAATCACCCGCTGATCCCGCTGGCTCATCCCCACGGTATCAATAATCACCCACTGTTTGCCTTGTAGCCGACCAACCAATTCATCAATCGGCTGTTCAGCGTCTAGGGCATACATTGGCGTATCCAAGAGCCGTGCATAAATGCGCAGCTGCTCATGAGCGCCGATACGGAAGCTATCGGTGGTCACTAGCGCCACTGGGCGAGTGCCGTGGCGCATCACAAAGCGTGCCGCAAGCTTCGCAGTAGTGGTCGTTTTACCCACTCCAGTGGGGCCAACCAATGCGACGATGCCCGTTTGATCAAAGAAGCTCTCTTCGTGCTGCAGCACGTTAAGCCGTGCCATTAACTGCTCACGCAGCCAGTTAAGCGGCGCGTCGTTAGTAGCCTCGAGCGCGCTCAACTCATCTGGCAATGCTTCCAGCACCTCTTCGCTCAGCTCTGCACTGAAGCCAACCCGGGCCATCAACTGCCGTAGGTGCTCGTAGGCGGTGTCTGCACCGCTTTGAGTCGTTGGCAACGGCTGGCGGCGGGCCAGTAGTTCGCGCATATCTTGCATTTCCCGAAGCAGACGCTCACTCATCGCCTCTAGGGGGTCTGGTTGCTTTGGCAGTGAAAAGACAGGCGCTGGCGCGGGGCTAGCCTTCGGCTCCTCCGCTGGCGTCGTCGGCGACGGGTCGAACTGGTCAACGGCGTCATCCGCCATGGCGAGAATTTCAACGCCGCCTTCGGTGCGACGGTTGGCGACAATAAGTGCATCATCACCTAACACTTCGCGCACTTGGCGCATTACGTCGCGGCTGTTTGCTCCGACAAAACGTCTAACGCTCATGTTTCACCTGTTGCCAAAACGTAAAAGGCTGTTACCGTTCGAAGTGTGGCCATTAGCGGCCACCCACCAGCGTAGTAACGCGCAGGGTGCGGTCGTCGGGAATTTCCGCTTGAGACATCACCACTAAGTGGCGCATGCGGCGGCGCAGGAAGCGCGACAACACGGCCCGTAGCGAGTGCTGAACCACCAGCACAGGCGCTTCACCACTGCCTTCATGTTTCTCTAGCGCTTGCTGCGCTTGATTCATCAAGGTATCCGCCAGCCCTGGCTCCATCGCACCATTGCCGTTCATTGCTTGCAACAACACTTGCTCTAACTGCGCATCCAGCCCCATCACATGCAGCGTATCTTGGCCCGCGAACCACTGCTGGGTAATGGCCCTGCCCAGCGCAATACGCACCAGAGCCGTTAGCTCGTTGGGATCTTTCTGCTGACCCGCATACTCTGCCAGGGTGTCCAGCACGGTACGCATATCACGAATCGAGACATCCTCATCCAGTAGGTTCTGCAAAATGCGCTGCAGCACGGTGAGGGTGATGGACTTCGGCACTACTTCTTCGACCAGCGATTTTTGATCTTCGCCCAACTTGTCCAGCAGCTTTTGAACCTCCTGGCGGCCCAGCATTTCAGGCGAGTGACGGTGCAGCAGATGGTTAAGGTGCGTGGCGATGACCGTACTAGCATCCACGACCGTGTACCCGTATACCTGAGCATGCTCCCGTTGGTTAGCGTCAATCCATACTGCTGGCAAGCCAAAGGCAGGGTCTTGGGTCGGTGTACCCTGAAGCTCCCCAGAGACCTGACCAGGATCAATGGCTAGCCATTTACCGGTCTGCGCCTCAGCGCGGCCAATTTCCGCTCCCTTCATGGAGAGCACATAGGTATTGGGTGGTAGTTCTAAGTTATCGCGAATGTGCACCACGGGCGGCAGGAAGCCCACTTCCTGGGCAAACTTCTTGCGTACGCTTTTAATACGGCCCAGCAGTTCACCCTTCTGCCGGGAATCCACCAAGGGGATCAAGCGATGCCCCACCTCTAAACCAAGCGTGTCTACCAGCTGAACATCTTCCCAGCTGGCTTCAGGGGTTTCCTGTATTTGAGGCGGTGCAGCGGAGACTTCTTCCTTCACCAAGGTCTGCTCTTTTCGACGGATCAGGTACCAGGCTAAACCACCCAGCAGCGCTGTAAACAGCAGGAACACGAAGTTGGGCATACCAGGTACTAGGCCTAACAGGCCCATTACCATGGCCGCCAAGATCATTACTTGGGGGTTCACAAACAGTTGGCTGATCATCTGCTGACCAACATCCTGCTCGGTGTTGACGCGTGAAACAGTCACACCTGCCGCCGTGGAGATCACCAGCGCCGGAATCTGGGCAACCAAGCCATCACCAATCGTTAGCAGCGTATAAGTGCGGGCAGCATCGGCAAATCCCAGATCGTGCTGCATCATGCCAATCAGCAGGCCGCCAATGATATTGACTACCATGATGACCAAGCCTGCCACGGCATCACCACGGACGAACTTACTGGCACCGTCCATTGAGCCATAAAAGTCAGCTTCTTGAGCAACTTCGGCGCGGCGCTTTTTCGCATCATCTTCGCCAATCAGGCCGGCATTCAAGTCGGCATCAATTGCCATCTGTTTACCGGGCATGGCATCAAGCACGAAGCGAGCGCCCACTTCGGCAATACGGCCGGCACCCTTGGTGATCACCATGAAGTTGATGATGACCAGGATTAAGAAGACCACCAAGCCTACCGCAAAGTTACCACCTACCAGGAACGTACCAAAGGCCTCAATGACCTTGCCGGCCGCATCTCCCCCTTCATGGCCTTCCATCAATACCACACGAGTCGAAGCCACGTTAAGGGAGAGTCGCAGCAGTGTGGTAAACAGTAGAACGGCCGGAAACGCGGCAAAATCCAGCGGTTTCTCGGCAAACATACTGACCAGCAGCACCATGATCGATAGCGCAATATTAAAAGTGAACAGCAGATCCAGCGCGAACGGCGGAAGGGGCAGAATCATCATGCCCAGAATCATTAAAATCAGCAGCGGACCGGCGAGCAGCTTCATGCTCACATCGTTCATCCAGTTACGCTGATTGATCAACTGGCTTAAGCCTTTCATGGTTGCGCCTCATTGCCATCGGCACGACGGCCGGGACTATCCATTTCCGGGGGTACCGGTAAATTATCGGGTGTGGGGGGCACCTCGCCTCCTTGTTGTGCAACATGTTTCAGGCGGTAGGCCCAGGCCATCACTTCGGCCACGGCAGTGTACAGTTCGGCGGGCACTTCAGCTTCTAAGTCGACATGATGATACAGGGCGCGCGCCAGAGGTGCTGCCTCCAAGCGCGGAACACCTGCTTCCTCGCCAATCTCACGGATTCGAGCGGCAACAGCATCGGCCCCTTTGGCCACCAACCGAGGAGCCCCCATACGCCCCTCCTGGTAAACCAGCGCCACTGCATAGTGGGTTGGGTTGGTAATAATGACATCAGCTTCAGGTACTTTGCTCATCATGCGCCCGCGGGCCATGGCCTGCTGCTGCTGGCGAATACGGCCCTTCACATGGGGGTCGCCCTCAGAGTCTTTATGCTCTTGCTTCACCTCTTCTTTGGTCATACGCAGCTGTTTGGCGTTATTCCACAGCTGAAATGGGACATCAATGAGAATAACCACGATCAGTGACAGGACGATGAGGCCCGCCACCAGCGCTGCCATATTCAGCGCACTGACCAGTCCCTGCTGCACGGGCTGGTCCATTAGCCCCATAAATTTGCCAATATTAAAATATAAAAAGCCAGCTGCCACACCGCCCACCAAGATGGACTTAGCAATCGCCTTAGCCAGCTCAGCAAGGGCCTGAACAGAAAATATCCTTTTTAACCCTTTCACTGGGTTTAATTTTGAAAATTTAGGCTGCAACGATTTTGAAGAGATTAACCAGCCACCTAGCAGTGCCGGTGCAACCAGTGCAATCACCGTGAGCAGTAAAAATAAGGGAAGCATAGCGATGAGGGTTCGCTGGCCAAGATCCAGCGCATTCACCAACATAGGCGTGCTTTCCATGGCATGGCGGCGCTCAAATAAAAACGCCTGCTCCATCACCATCCCAAGCTGGTCATAGAGCATTTGCCCCATACCCCACAAC
>NZ_JAMZBE010000028.1:0-31063 GCF_024158645.1 Halomonas sp. 707B3 | reverse complement strand
ATCTCGGCGTCCGCTCACTAGCCGTGGCGCCTCGCCCAGCGCTTCTACCGCCGAGGCTTCATCAGTGACCACCGTGCCGGTTTGCTGAGCCTGCTCAAGCGCATGGCGCAGCAGCGAGTAACGGAAACTCTGTGGCGTCAGCGCGTGCCATAGGCCATCCCGCGGTTCGGTAATTTGGCTGAGCTGGTCACCGTTATCGCGCTTCATGGTATCCGCCACCGGCATTGCCAGAAGCGCACCGCCTGAGTGTGTCTGCGCTGCTTGATAGAGCGCGTGGAGATCATCACGAGTAATGCACGGACGCGCGACATCGTGCACCATCACGAGGTCTGAGTCCTCGGCGGTCATCGCTTGCAAAGCGTTTAATACGCTATGCATACGCTCGGCACCGCCTGACACACGCTGCCACTGCGCAAAAGGCACCCAGGTAGGGTCGAACCAGCGGTCGTCGCTGTCTAGGCAAAGCACCAACCGCGCCTGCGGAAAAGCGGCGTGAAGCCTTGCCAAGGTGTGGGCCAGAATGGGCTGATTGTTCAACGTCAAATACTGTTTAGGCTTATCGGCCCCCATACGTCTGCCCTGCCCCGCTGCAGGAACGACGAGCCATAGTGTGTTACTCATTCTGCGGCGCCTTCACTGCTCGGTGGTATAGCTCCCGGCAGGGAAACCAGCCCCGCATTGATTCCCACTAGCTCGTTTTTGATGGCAACACCGGGCACCCAATAAAATTGCTCATCGGTGCGCACCATGCCCATATCGCTACGGGCGCGCTCTTCAATGGCATCGAGTCCCGTTTTTAAGTCAGTGACTTCCGCTGCGAGCCTTGCATTGCGCTCACGCATTGGCACGTTGTCGGCTTCCTGCACGGCAACGCGTTTCTCTACCTCCTGGAGGTCTTGCCAGCCGCCATTTCCCAGCCAAAGCTGGTACTGCAGCAATCCCAGTGCGGCAAGCAGTATCACCACGAGCCATTTGTGCATCACAGAGATCCTTTGTGAAAGCGAGAACGGCGCGCATTATGCCATTAAGGGCGATAGGCAGCGAGCCGCAGCGCGGTGGGAATTATTTAAACGGTAAGGCATCTTCGGCGGCACGGCGATAGGCCATGATATGGGCAGCCTCTTCTTGGCAAAACTGCGCGACCCCTGCGGCAAGCCCTGGATGGGCCACATAGTGCAGCGAGCGAACCCGCTGCGGTGCAAAGCCCCTTACCAGTTTATGCTCGCCCTGGGTGCCAGGGTCAAATAGGGTTAGCCCCTTGGCTAGGCAGTAGTCGATGCCTTGGTAGTAGCAGGCTTCGAAATGTAGGCAGTCCGCGATGATTTCACTGCCCCAGTAGCGTCCATAAAGAGTGTGTGCACCGCGAAAATAGAGCGCAGCGGCCACGGGCCTGCCCTCCAAACGCACCTGCACCAACATCAGCGCCTCGGGCATTACTTGGCGTAAGCGTTCAAAGAAGACGTGATTAAGATAGGGTGGTCGGCCACGCTCATGATATGTAATGGTGTAGCAGCGATAGAAGTGCGCCATATCGACATCACTAATCGCAGCGCCTTCTAGACGATTCAGCGTAAGGCCCTGATCGGCGACTAACCGCCGCTCACGCTTTATCATTTTGCGACGCTTTGAGGTCAGACTAGCTAAAAAGCCGTCAAAATCGCCGAAACCTCGGTCTCGCCACTGAAACTGTACCCCTTCTCGCGCAATTAGCTCAGGACACTGGCGCTGCCACGCCTCGACCTCTGGCTCCTCGGCAAACAGCAAGTGCCAACTGGAAAGTCCCACCTCATCGCACTGCTGCTTCCAACCGATGGCTAACTGCTCACGGACAGCGGCAGTATCGGTATTCGCGGCGATCAGTGCTCGGGGGCCAGGCACAGGCGTAAAAGGAATAGCGCTTAGCCCTTTGGGGTAGTAGTCGCCACCTGCCCGCTCCAGCGCCTCCGCCCACCCCCAATCAAACACATATTCGCCATAGGAGTGGTCCTTGCGGTACATGGGCAGCGCCCCGACCAACCGGGAATCTTGCCAAACGCATATATGGCAAGGCTCCCAGCCAGTAGCTGCACTCACCGAACCGCTCGCTTCGAGTGCAGCCAAAAAGGCATGGCGTAAAAAGGGCTGCTCTTCACTCACCAGCGCATCCCACTGGCTTGCCGCAACGGTATCAATCGCAGGTAGAATGGTAAGGGACAGCGAGTGTGAACGCATAACATCTCCCATGGCACACTGGCATAGGTTGTGAATCGTTTACTGTACCATCAAGGCCATGACAGCGTATGAACCACCTTGTTTTGCTTACGATCTTTTGGACCGATAAACACTGCACCCACGCGCACTGAAACCAGCACTGTCGATAACGGATGATTCCAAGGAGAGGCTATGAAGCGCGACCTTACGAGTATGTTTAATGCTCAGCGTCATACGGCTGGCCAAGCGCCATTTCCAACGTTAGGGGTGCGCCGAGAACGCTTGGCCCGCTTAGCCAAAATGACGAAGCGCCATCAGCAAGAGATCGTGCGAGCAATCCAAACCGACTTTGGCCAGCGTAGCGACGTAGAAATACACCTTGTTGAAATTAGCGCTGTGCTGCAAGCAATTCGCCATGCACGCCTCCACTTATGGCACTGGATGCGCCCTCGCCGAGCAGGCGTACCTTGGAAAATGTGGCCCGCTCGTGCTCGCGTTGCCCCTCAGCCCCTTGGCATTGTGGGAGTGATGTCCTCCTGGAACTACCCTTGGCATCTTGCTTTGATGCCGGTGGTAGATGCGTTCGCCGCAGGTAATACGGTACTGGTAAAGCCCAGTGAGCAGGCGCCACATACCAGCGCTCTATTGGCCAAACTGGTGCCTCAATACTTCACCGACGAAGAGTTTGGCGTGGTGGAGGGTGGCGCTGATATCGCCACAGCATTTAGCGCGCTGCCGTTTGATCACTTGCTCTTTACCGGCTCAAGCGCAGCGGGCCGCCAAGTAGCCGCTGCCGCGGCAACCCACCTCACCCCCGTCACGCTGGAGCTGGGTGGCAAATCACCTGCGCTTGTCGCGGGTGACGCTGATTTAGAACAGGCGGCCGCCGCGATTATCTTTGGCAAAGGCTTGAATGGGGGGCAATCCTGCACAGCGCCGGACTATGTACTGGTTGAGAGCCGCCACCTTGACGCCCTTACTCACGCTTTAGAGCGAGCCATCCAACATCAGCGGCCAAACGCAAAAGAGGCCACCGGCTATGTGAGCGATGTCCACCAAGCGCGCATCGAGCAGCTATTGGGTGAAGCACGCGACCACGGCTGCCGTGTAATTGACCAAGGCGCCCATGCCCCCGCGCTCGTCATCGACCCGCACCAGGGTTTAGCGCTAATGCAGGAGGAGATTTTTGGCCGCATCCTGCCGCTTATTAGCGTTAAGCAAATGGACGACGCCATTCGTTTTATTAATGCTCGCCCTCACCCACTCGTTCTCTACGCGTTCACCCGTAACAAGGCGCTCCAGGAATCCCTTCGTCACACCACCCGCTCTGGTGCGCTGGTGTTTAATGAGACGCTGCTGCACCACGCCGTTTCCTCCTTACCCTTTGGCGGCGTTGGTGAAAGCGGCATGGGGGCTTACCACGGCCGTCACGGTTTTGAACGTTTTAGCCATTTGCGCGGCGTCTTTTATCAATCCCAGCGCCCCACCAGCCGGTGGCTAAGACCCCCTTATCGACGTTGGTTGCTGAAATTACTAGGGCTTGACTAAAGCTATTAAGCTAATGTCCGATATTCACTTAATACGCCTTATAGTTACAAGCCACTACATTTAGGAAACATTATGCAAGCCGCCGACCTACCTAATAATGAAACACAGCGCCTGACGGCCTTGCATGTACTCAATGTTCTCGATACACCTGCCGACACAGCCTTTGATCGCATCACTGAGCTGGCCTGCGAACTGTTTGATGTGCCGATTGCTTTAGTATCGTTGGTTGATAAAGAGCGCCAATGGTTTAAAGCTCACAGCGGGCTTGAGGCCTATGAAACCAACCGTGAGATCTCATTTTGTGCCCATGCCGTAGCAGCTAATCGCCCCTTAGTCATTGAAGATACCAAAAACGACCCGCGCTTCGCTGATAACCCATTGGTATTAGAGCAGCCTCATATCCGTTTTTATGCAGGCCACCCGCTTTGCCCCAGCGATGACCAGTTACCCGTTGGTACGCTGTGCTTAATTGATGAACAACCACGCACCTTTACTGAACGTGATCATCGCATCCTGCACAATTTAGCCAAGCAGGTAGATGAATTGCTCCGCCAACATGAGCTTAAGGAGCGGCTTTCACGTACGGCAAAACAGTTTGAAGCACTCTTTACCAAAAGTGCGACAGGTAAAGTACGCGTCGATCGGGCGGGAAATGTCATCGCCATTAACCCATTTGCACTCAACTTATTGGGCTACCAAGCTGAAGAAGTTGTCGGCAACAATGTGGGAATGCTCGCCTTCCCAGAGACCGCGGAGAAATACAATTATTTAATTAGCCGCTACTTCTCTTCCGATGCTAATGAACAGAACGTTGGAAAAGGGCGCGAAATTGTAGTGCGCCATAAGAAAGGGCATCAGATTCCCGTACATTTAGCAGTGAACGCCATTCACAATGACCGTCAGGAGTTTGTTGAGTTTCTGGCGATACTCACTGACCTTTCAGATATTAATGAAGCAAAACATCGCGTAAACCGGGAACGCCGCTTATTACAAGTGCTTCATCAAGGCATTACCGACTACCAAGCGTTAATGTCTGGAGAGCAGCTGTGGACATTCTTAATGGAAGCGCTGCGCGAACTCACCGACAGCGACTATGCCCTGATTGGCGAAGTGTTACCGACTGACACCACCAACGCACTCAAAATCCATGCGATCACCGATCTCTCCTGGAGTAACGAGTCACGTCAATTAATGGAAAGCCTGCGCAGCGGCGATATGATGCTAACCAACCCTGGTTCGCTGCTAGGCCGTGTATTCGCTTACGGTGATGTGGTCATTACCGATGATGTGTATAGCCACTCTAAGCGCGGCGGCTTCCCGCCGGGCCACCCACGCATCAATAACTATTTGGGCGCGCCTATTTTCAGCGGTGATAAGCTGATTGGTATGTTCGCTATCGCCAATAGTCAGCAGCCGCTTAGCCAGGCGCTATTGGACTGGTTACAGCCGTTTACCGACACCTGCGCTTTACTGATCAACCTTTACCGCCAAATGTCAGAGCGCGAGCAGGTCACCAGAGATTTGGCGGCCGCCCGAGATCAAGCGGAAAAAGCCAATCAAGCAAAGAGTGAGTTCCTCTCCTCCATGAGCCACGAGCTGCGCACACCGCTTAATGCCATCATTGGTTTTTCGCAGTTACTCGGTAAGGGAAGGCGTGACCCACTCAGCGAGAAACAGCAGCGCCAGGTCGGCCAAATCGAGAAAAGCGGCCAGCATCTATTGAGCCTCATTAACGAAGTGCTTGATCTGGCGAGAATCGAAGCTGGCCATATGACGCTCTCTATTGAGCCAATCTCTGTAGAGGGTGTTATTGAGGATGCCTGCAGCACGCTAGAAGCCAATATAGATGCTGCCAGTATACAGTTAATCCGTCACCCGATTGATAGCACGTGGTCAGCCTCCGCCGACTACACACGCACTAAGCAGATACTGCTTAATCTGTTATCCAATGCCATTAAGTACAACCGCGAGCACGGCACCATTACCATTGGGGTAACGCAGCAAGATTCTGAACTACGCTTCAGCATTAGTGACACAGGACCGGGCATTGCCCCCGAGCGGCAAGAGGAACTCTTTGAGCCGTTTAATCGCCTAGACGCTGAGTACGGCACCATCGAAGGCACGGGTATTGGGCTGGCAATTACTCGAGAACTGGTTGAGCGCATGTCGGGGTGTATTGGCGTGGACAGCCAGCCGGGCAAAGGGTCTACTTTCTGGTTTACGCTCCCTGTTGCCAACGTTGCCCCACTAACAGAACAGACCGCAACACGCACCTTGGCCGATGCGGAAAAAGCTCAGCGCGATTATCGGCTGCTTTATATTGAGGATAACCCCACCAACCAACGCTTGATGGAAGACATTATTGATGACTTCCCCCACGTGGATCTTCAAACCGTTAATAGTGCTGAACTCGGGCTTGAGATTATGCGTCACTCACCGCCTGATCTTGTACTTATGGATATCCACCTGCCGGGGATGAACGGCTACCAAGCCCTCGATGCCATACAAAACGATGCGCAATTGAAGCATATTAATGTTGTTGCGCTCTCTGCCAATGCGATGGAACGTGATGTGGTACACGGCTTAGCCGCTGGTTTTGCTGATTACCTGACCAAACCTATCGATATCGACAAACTATCGGCAACGCTCAGCACCTATTTTTCCGCCGCACCGGCAACAGACGCACCAAGGAAGGCTCCATGACATTTATGAACAAACACCTGCTTGTTGTTGACGACAACAGCGTGAATGTTGAGCTGCTTCTCGACCTATTAGACGACCACGGTTTTGATAATGTGCACGGAATAAGCGACCCCCGTCATGTACTCACCCACTGTCAGCGGCAGCTACCCGATCTAATTTTGCTCGATATCCGTATGCCGCACCTAGACGGCTACGCGGTGATGGGACAGCTACAGGAGCATTTTGCCGACCAAACGCCCCCCATTATTGTATTGACCGCCCAAATCGACGACGACACCCGCCACCGGGCGCTAAACATGGGCGTTCGCGACTTTCTTACCAAACCGTTCAAGCATGACGAAGTACTGCAGCGCATTCGCAATACGTTAAGCGTGGAACACCGCTATCAGGTTCGTGACAAGCAGGCAGAAACCCTGGAGCAAATGGTCGCCAAGCGAACGGAGGAACTGGATCGCCAATCCCGCACCGACCCGATTACCCAGTTACCCAACCGCCGGGCACTAACGCAAACCCTACAGCGGGCTGCCCAGCTGGGCAGTGATACCGGGTTACTGTTTATTGCCCTAGACCACCTTGATGATGTGGTTCGTCTCCACGGCTATAGCATTGCAGACCGGTTGATGGTGCATATCAGCCAGCAGTTAAACGCCCAGCTAGCGCCTGGGTGTACGCTAGGGCTATGGGGCGGCAGTGAGCTGCTAGTGGTCGCACGTACAGAGCTTACCGAGCTACGGCAGTTGGCAGCGCGCCTGCTCGTCTGCTTCGACCAAGACCAGGCCTTAGGCGATTTACTGCTACCGCTCAATGCCCGTATCGGCATCAGCTGGGCCCAGGGCCATTTCGATACCGAACGCTTGGTACATATGGCTGCCCTAGCCCTGCCCCAAAACGGCTCTTTACGCATCCAAAGCTACAATGAAACCCTGGAAACCCAGCAGCGCCACCGCCTTCACCTGCAACAAGCTATACGTGGAGCGACCCAGCGCGGAGAAATGTCATTGGCGTTTCAACCCAAGCTGTCGCTACTGACCCACCAAATTATCGGTGCGGAAGCCCTGCTGCGCTGGCATCATCCCGAGCTTGGTCACGTATCACCGGCAGATTTCATCCCCTTGGCCGAGGCCAGCGGTGATATTCTCTCTATTGGGGAGTGGGTACTGGAAGAAGCCATGCGCTATATTGCCCATTGGCGCCAGCAAGGGCTTCTTAACGATCACTTTCATATTGCGGTTAACGTGGCGGCCCGCCAGCTGGCACGTAAGGATTTTGCTAAAAACCTACTAACACGCTTAGCTAAGCACAACATTCCTGAGCGCTTTTTTGCTTTAGAGGTCACCGAATCCGGCCTGCTCAGCGATATGAATAACGCGCGCATCCAGTTAGCTCAATTGACCGAAGCAAAGATTGCTGTTGCCATCGATGATTTTGGTACCGGGCATTCCTCGCTGGCTTATGTAAAGACACTGCCTTTCTCAACCCTAAAGATTGACCGCGCCTTTGTGATGGACTTGGAAAAAGACACGGTGGATCGCCAACTGGCTCTGACCATCACCCAGTTAGCCCATGCAGTAGGCTGTAATGTGGTGGCTGAAGGCATCGAAACCGCAGCTCAAGCAGACTACTTACGTTCTATTGGTTGCGAAGCTGCACAGGGGTATTACTATGCTCGTCCATTGCCCGCCGATGAATTTTATCGCTGGTGCACAAATTGGAAACCTCACCCAAACTTAACGCCTGCCACGGAGTCTGTTAATGGCGCATGACCTGCTAGACCGCTTACGGGAACGCTTAGAAGAGTTGAACCGCTCAGAGCGCAAAGTCGCGAACGTAATTTTGGAAGACCCCGCCGCGGCCACCAGCCTGAGCATCGCAAGCCTTGCCCAGGCAGCTAGTGTCAGCGAGCCGACCGTTAACCGTTTCTGCCGTAACTTTGGCGCCAAAGGCTACCCGGATTTTAAAATCAAGCTGGCCCAAAGCTTGGCGGGGGGTACGCCCTACGTCACCCGCGCCGTTGAGCCCGGCGATACTGCCACGCAGTACACCCATAAAATCTTTGGGGCCACCATTGCCGCGCTGGACGAAGCCCAGCGTGAAGTGGATATGGCCGCCGTCGAGCGGATGGTGGATTATCTGACGCAGGCCAAGCAGATTCACTTTTTTGGGCTGGGTGCGTCAGGTGCCGTGGCGCAAGACGCGCAGCATAAGTTTTTCCGCTTTAACCTGCCGGTCATGGCCTATGTAGACGTGCTGATGCAGCGCATGGTAGCCGCCGCCTGCCACACCGGCGATGTGGTGGTGATCATCTCTTATACCGGACGCACCAGGGAGCTGGTGGATATCGCCAAAGTGGCCAGGGAAGCAGGTGCCGTCGTACTCGGCATTACCGCACCGAACTCTCCGCTCTCACAGGAGTGCACCGCCACGCTTGAAGTCGCCACTCCTGAGGACACCGACCACTATATGCCGATGACCTCACGAGTTATTCAGCTCACCTTAATTGATGCGCTCGCCACCGGGGTAACGCTTAGGCGCGGCGAAGATTTTCTGCCGCACCTGAAAAAGATCAAAGACAGCCTGCGCGATACCCGCTTTCCAGCGGAAAAGCCCACTAAGTAAGCGTCACTAGTGGTTACGCGTCCACAGCGGTGGTGACGGTAATTTCCACTTTTAACTCGTCGGCAGGCATTGGCGCGCATACGCAGGTGCGTGCCGGTGCATAGCCATCTGGCACCCAGGCATCCCATACTTCGTTCATCGCTGCGAAATCGCCACCATCTTTCAGGTAGATAGTGGCACTTAGCAGCTGCTCGCGGCTGGAGCCAATCTCTTTTAGCAGCGCATCTACCCGCGCCAGCATGCTCTCGGTTTGCGCTTTGATGTCGCCATGGCGCGCCTCAGGACCCGCCACCTGACCACATAAATAGGCAACGCCCTGGTGAATCACGGCGCGGCTCATACGAGCTTTTGTATCATGACGCTGAATGCTCATAGATTAATCTCCTAAGAAGATGAAAAAAACCAGTGTAAACCGCCACCAAGCCGCTGCCTATGCTTCGTTAGCCAACGCGCATTAGGTGGGCACGGGACGATGTTCAAACACGCGGCGCAAAACGAAGCTCGTATGGGCCCCGGTCACCCCTTCAATTCGGTTGATGACGTGCAGCAGCAGGTGCTGGTAATCATCCATATCCTTCACCAGAATTTTGAGCTGAAAATCCGCCGCTTGCCCGGTAATGATCAAACACTCCACCACGTTGGGGATAGTGCGAATATGTCGCTCGAAGTTATCAAACCGCTCAGGGGTGTGCTGGTCCATTGAGATGTGCAGCAATGCCATCAGCTGAAACCCCAGCGGGCGCGCATCCACCACCGCACGGTACTGGGTAATCAGCCCATGCTCCTCCAGCGCCCGCACCCGGCGTAAGCAGGGCGATGGCGAAAGGCCAATACGCTCGGCCAACTCCTGGTTACTAATGCGCCCTTCCACCTGTAGCACATCCAGAATACGCCGATCAAAACGATCCAGCGTCAAGGGTGATACCGTCATAGCCGACAGCTCCTACCAATAAAAAAGTATATATTGATACATTCTGCCACTTACTCTCAATAATGCCATTTTTTCGCAATAACCTTTCAAGGCAAGTTGAGTAAACTGGTGTGACTGTCACAAGCAGGATCGTCTTAAAAGCGGCTGACGCCACAAGCGGCCGCCCTAAACAACTCAACGTTTTCAGGAAACTTACCATGGCTGCTTTTGATCATCGCAAATATCGCCCTGCTCCGCGGGTGCCCGCCTTTAACCGCCAGTGGCCCGACCGGGAGCTTACCCACGCTCCTATCTGGGTAAGCGAAGACCTACGCGATGGTAACCAAGCCCTACTGGAGCCCATGACAGTTGAGCAAAAGCAGCGCTTTTGGCACCAGATTATTAAAGTGGGCATTAAGGAAGTCATGGTGGGCTTTCCCTCCGCCAGCCAGCCGGATTACGACTTCGTGCGCTGGTTGATCGAAGAGGATCAAATTCCGGAAGATGTCACCATTGCCGTGCTGGTACAGTGCCGCGAACACCTGATCGAAAAAACGTTTGCTTCGCTGGTGGGCGCCAAACGCGCCATTATCCACCTGTACAACTCCACCTCGACCATCCAGCGGGAGCGAGTATTCGAGATGGACCGCGATGGTATTACCGATATCGCAGTGCAAGGGGCGACCTGGGTAAAAACCTATGCCGCGCAATATCCAGACGTTGATTGGCGCTTCCAGTACTCGCCGGAGAGCTTCTCCAGCACGGAAATCGACTTCTCGCTGGCGATCTGCGAAGCGGTGATGGAAGTATGGCAGCCCACCCCAGACAACAAGTGCATTCTTAACCTGCCCACCACGGTAGAAGTGGCTGGCCCGCATCATCACGCCGACCAAATCGAGTACTTCTGCCAGCACATTAGCCGCCGCGACAGCGTGATTATTTCCGTTCACACCCACAATGATCGTGGCGGTGCCGTGGCCTCGGCTGAGCTTGCCCTGTTAGCGGGTGCCGACCGGGTAGAGGGCACCTTGCTGGGTAACGGCGAACGCACCGGCAATATGGATATTGTCACGCTGGCGATGAACCTCTACAGCCAGGGGATTGACCCCGAGCTGGATCTTTCCAACCCGGATGAAATCATCCAGGTGGTTCACGAATGTACCGGCATTACGATGCACCCCCGCCACCCCTGGGTAGGCGAAATGGTCTACACCGCCTTCTCAGGCAGCCACCAGGATGCGATTCGCAAATCGCTCAAACACCAGAAACCCGATGAGCCGTGGCAAGTGGCCTACCTGCCGATCGACCCCCACGATATTGGGCGGGATTACCAAGCGGTCATTCGGGTGAACAGCCAGTCGGGTAAGGGTGGTATGGCCTTCCTACTGGAGCGCGACTACGGCATTAACCTGCCCCGCTGGATGATGCTAGCGCTGGCCCCTTACGTGCAGAAAGAGAGCGAGCGCCGTAACAGCGAGCTCTCTAGCGAGATGATTCGCCAAGTGATGTTCGATAACTTCTCCCATGACGCACCGCTAGCGCTGGCCGACTACCGGCTCTCGAAGGGGCAGCAGGAAGGTATCGATATGACGCTGTGGCAGGGTGCCGAAACGCTGCGCTTATCCGGCACGGGAAATGGCGCGATGTCATCATTCACTGACGCCTGGAAGAAACACACCGGCACCCATGTGGCCATTCTCGATTACAGCGAGCACTCGCTAGGCGGCGACAGCGAGGCCAACGCCATTGCCTTCGTGCAGCTTAATATTGATGGGCAGCGCATCTGTGCCGTGGCGGAAGATAGCGACACGGTCAGCGCCTCGCTTAAAGCGGTGCTATCGGGGATTAACGCAGCGCAACCAACCCGCACCACTCAGCCAGAGGTCGCCACCAGCCTCGCGTAAGCCGCCTGGCCGCCGCTAAGGGGTAGCGGCTGGCCAGGGTTTAGCGTCAACCGCTATTCAGCGCAGTATCAACACCGGTAAATGCGCGTTACGCAGCATTGCCGTGGTGGTGCTGCCCACCAGCAGATGACGAATGCGCGAGTGGCCGTAAGCCCCCATAACGAGCAGGTCAATGTCCTTTTCTTGCTTATAAGCGCGCAGCGTCTCTTCCACCTCACCGGCGCGAATAGCGCCTTCGGTTTGGTGGCCTGCGGCCCGGAGGGTATCCATAGCCCACTGCAGCTGCGAGTGATTCTCTGCCGTCTCTGCGCCCACAATCACCACATGGCATGATGCGTCATCAAACAAGGGGCTTTTCGCCAGCATTTCAACGCCTTTTCGCGCTGTTTTGCTGCCATCGAAGGCCATTAGCACGCGTTTGGGCAGCGTAAACGCCTTCGGCACCATCAAGATGGGACGGTGGAGCTCACGTACCACGCGCTCAAGGTTAGAGCCCAAGTGGCCGCTGGCTTGGTGGGCCGTTTCCCCTCGCTTTCCTAGCACCAGCAAGCGGATCTCTTTTTCATGCTCGGCCAAGGTATCCACCAGGGTGCCATTGCGCTGCATACAGGGCGGCTCTGCAAACCCAGCCGCTTCTACCCGCGCTTTTGCGGCATCCAACATCAAGCGCCCCTGCTGGCGAGCAAGCTTGCCGCGCTGCTCTTCAATATCCGAGAGCTGTTCCAGAAGATGTTCTCGCGTGCCCAGGCCTAGATGGCCGGTTAAGTCAGGCTCCGCCACCTGCGTGTGGTTATCAACGGTGTGAAGAAAACGCAGCGGTGCCGAAAGCGCCGTGGCTGCCCAAACCGCATAGTCACACACACTTTCTGAATAGTGGGACCCATCAATGGCTGCTAACACGTAATCAGACATACTGGCTTCTCCTTGAGAGGGTGCACCAAACGTTGTCGTTATTCTGACTCTGTTGTACACGAAGACGTTGGACAGCAACACCGTCAGCGGCACGTTTTTAGGCGCTCCGACCTTGATGGATACAGATGCTACAATTAGCCGCCTATCAATAGATTCATCATAGGGCGAGGAGCAGCATGGGACATGGCATCACCAGCGTATTACTCGTGGCACTGGGCGGCGCACTGGGGGGTATCGGGCGCTTTGCCATTTCCAACGCGATGGCTCATGCGCTGGGTAAAGCCTTCCCCTGGGGAACACTCTGCGTCAATGCTAGCGGAGCGCTATTAGCAGGTTGGCTACTAGGCGTTTACGGCGTGGCTAATACGCAGTCGCTTTGGCTATTTGCGGTAGCAGGCCTGTTAGGCGGCTATACCACGGTGTCGGCGTTTAGCTTGCAGACCCTTGAGCTGTGGCAGCGCGGCCAGGCAATTCGCGCCGCGCTCAATATGGTCGCTACGTTACTATTAGGCATCGCCATGGCAGCGCTAGGCTGGTGGTTGGCCCAGGGTTAGCAAGGAGTCCTTGATGAGTATCAACGCCTATCTAGCCGTCGGCCTTGGCAGCGCTATGGGAAGCGTGCTGCGCTATAGCGTTTCGCTGGCTTCTATGGCCGTTCTGGGTAGCCACTTCCCCTGGGGAACGCTATTGGTAAACGTGCTGGGCTCCTGCCTCATCGGCTGGTTAGCCGCGACAGCTTCACGCGCGCCACATGGCAAACTGGCGCGCCAGCAGCCGCTGTTAGTGGCCGGGTTTTGCGGCGGCTTCACTACCTTTTCGCTCTTCAGCCTGGAAACGCTGCACTTGGCACAGCAGGGCAGTCTAGAGCTCGCACTGCTTTACGGCATAGGCAGCCTGCCCCTCTGTGTATTCGCCGCCTGGATGGGCGAGCGTTTGGCCTTTTTAAACCAACCAGCGGCCTAATCTCTTGATACGCGAACAGCTTGAGCAGCAGCAGTCCTGGGTTTATCTGGCTTTTATCGTGCTCGGGCTTTGCCTGGGCCTACTGGCCCCGGAACAAGTGGCAGCGCTTGAGCAGGCGCTATGGCCGCTGCTCGGTTTACTGCTCTACGCCACTTTCACCCAAATCCCGCTACTGCAGATAAAGCAAAGTCTCCAAGATATACGCTTTATGGCGGCGTTATTAATGGGTAATTTTATTGTTATTCCTGCGCTGCTGGGATTGTTGGTAGTGTGGCTGCCCCTGCCGCCGCCAGTACTAGCGGGTATCTTATTGGTGCTGCTAATGCCCTGCACCGACTGGTTTATTACCTTTACCCACTTAGGCAAAGGCGATGCGGCACGCGCCATTGCTGCCGCCCCGCTTCTGCTATTGGTGCAGATGGTCGCGTTACCGGCCTACCTGTGGCTGTTCTTAGGCAGTGAGTGGCTTCATTTAACCCTATCGCTCGCACTATTGAGCGCCTTTTTAGGCATTATCGCTCTTCTTCTGTTACTCGCTTGGCTCACGGAGCATGCGGCACGCAGGTATGTAGCGGTGGAGCGCACCACCCACGCACTTGGCCTAATGCCAGTACCGTTGCTGGCAGTCGTCGTGTTGATTATCGCAGCGACTCAGGTCACGCAGGTGCTAGCGCTACACACACTGCTATGGCAGGCAGTGCTCATTTTTGTGGGCTTTCTCATCGTCGCAGGGCTGTTGGGCAGGGTGCTCGGCGGGCTGTTTAAATTACCGCCCGCTAGTGCCCGGACGCTGGCATTTAGCTTTGGTACGCGTAACTCCTTTGTCATGCTGCCCATTGCCCTAACGCTGCCCAGCGGGTGGCAGGCTGCCGTAGTCGTGATTGTTTGCCAATCGCTCGTCGAGCTATTTGGCATGGTGGCCTTTATCCGCTGGGTGCCAGGCAAACTGCTGCCGGAGCGAGTGGTTAGCTAACACGGGAATATCCGCCAAGCACCCCCTGTTTGCTCATCACCAGTTGCCAGAGATGAATTTCCCTGGCGCGGAAAGCTCCTGCACAAAGCAGCAGATAGTAGCGCCACATGCGGTAAAAATGCTCGCCAAACTGCTCTTTAAATCGCGGCCAGTGGGTCTCGAAATTATGGTGCCAAGCCATTAAGGTGCGATCATAGTCAGCCCCGAAGTTATGTATATCTTCAATAACAAACAGTGCTTCGGCGGCGTCTGTGATTTGCCCTAAGGTAGGCAACTCACCATTGGGAAAAATATACTTATCAATCCAAGGGTCGGTCACGGTATTGCTTAAGTTTTTACCAATAGTATGCAGCAAAAATAGCCCATCATCTTTTAAGCAGCGGTGGACAACACTCATATACTCGCGATAATTTTTATGACCTACGTGCTCAAACATACCGATACTCACCACGCGGTCAAACGTCTCGCTTTCATCACGATAATCCTGCAGGCGAAACTCTATCGGTAAGCCCTTTCTTAGCAGCCGCTGCCCGAACTCCGCCTGCTCCTTAGAAATGGTCAGGCCCACACACTCCACCCCATAATGCTCGGCAGCGTAGCCCATAAAACTGCCCCAGCCGCAGCCGATATCCAGAACACGCATCCCTGGTTTTAGCTGGAGCTTACGACAAATAAGGTCAAGCTTGGCTTCCTGGGCTTCATCCAGCGTTTGGGCATGTTTCCAGTAGCCACAGGTGTAGGTCATCCGCTGGTCGAGCATCGCGGCATAAAAGTCGTTGCCGAGATTGTAGTGCTTCTCCCCTACTTCCCACGCCCGCTTCGCTGTTTGGCGGTTGAGCAGGCGTGAACGTAGCGAGTGGTAAATCAGCTGGGTGGGCTTAATGCGTTGGCCAAGCTGGGCACGCATGATGCGGTAAAACAGCTCGTCTACCCGTACAGCATCCCACTCACCCCGCATGTAGCTTTCGCCAAGCCCCAGATTACCTCGCGAAAGAGCGCTATCGATAACGCCGGGTGCGTACAGCTGTATATCCCAAGGGCGGCTCCCATCCAGTTGGATGCCAGCCTCGCGCAATAGCTCGGCAATAAAACGGTGAGAGGGTGAGGTTGCATCAAAGCCAATAGGCGATTTTTCCAACGTTGGCATGTTCACGGCAGGCTCCTCGCTATTCCAGAGAGTGGATAGGTAACAACCTGCCTAACAGCATAGTATCGAATAGCACAGTATTGCACTGCAGCATTAACACCTTCCCACAAAAAAGCCGGGCTACTCGCAAGAGCAGCCCGGCTTAAGCGCTTTTAATAAGCACTTTTAATAAGCGGTTAACGCAGTATTAACACAGGTATCCGGCTGCTTCGAAGCATGGCCGTGGTGGTACTGCCTACCAGCAAATGGCGAATGCGCGAGTGCCCGTAGGCTCCCATCACCAGCAGATCAATGCCGTTTTCCTGCTCATAGGCTTGCAACGCATCATCCACCTCACCCGCGCGGATGGCGCCTTGTGCCTGATGCCCCGCTTCGCGCAGGGTGTTTAGCGCCCACGCCAGCTCACTGCGGTGCTCGGCTGTTTCTGCTCCGACAATCAGTACATGGCAGGTTGCCCCCGCAAATAGCGGTGAGCGGGCCAGCATCTCCACCCCTTTGCGGGCGGTTTTGCTGCCATCAAAGGCAATCAGCACCTTTTCCGGGCGCTGAAAGGCTTTCGGCACCATCAAAATCGGGCGATGCATTTCCCGCACCACCCGCTCTAGGTTGGCGCCCAGGTGCCCACTGGCTTGATGGGCGGTTTCGCCGCGCTTGCCTACCACTAGCAGGCGCACGTCTTTTTCCAGCTCTACCAGTGTTTCCACTAGCGTGCCGTTTAACTGGCGGGTTGTGGGGCTACTTACCCCATCTTCCACCGCCCTGGCCTTGGCCGCTTCGAGCATCAGCTTGCCTTGCTCACGATTTACCCTGGCACGCTGCTCATCAAGCGCTGAGAGTTCTTCCATCAGCTTTTCGCGGGCACCGAAGCGCAGGCTGCCGGATAAATTTTGCTCTTCGGGCGCTCTGGAGTGGTTATCCACTACGTGCACAAAGCTTAGCGGCGCATCCAAGGCCAGGCTTGCCCAGGCGGCATAGTCGCAAACGCCTTCGGCAAATTGGGAGCCGTCAATGGCGGCGAGTACGTGTTCAGTCATGCTGTTCTCCTTGCCTGGTTTAGTGGCCGCCCATCAGTTTTTCAACGGCTTCCGGGTCGTTGTGAACGGCGTAGCGGTCCACCACGGTGGCGCTTGCTTCGTTCAAGCCCACTAGCTCGACCGCGGTGCCTTCACGGCGGAATTTAATCACTACACGGTCAAGCGCTTGAACGGCGGTCACATCCCAGAAGTGCGCCTTCGATAGGTTAATGGTCACCTTATCGATGCTCTCTTTGAAATCAAACGCGGCCATAAAGCGCTCGGACGAGGCAAAAAACACCTGCCCAACCACTTGGTATTCGCGCTCTTTACCGGCCTCTACTTCTTGAGAGCCCACGTACATGATGTTGCCGACTTTATTGGCGAAGAACATCGCCGCCAATAGCACGCCCACAAAAACACCGATGGCTAGGTTATGGGTGCCTACCGTGACCGCCACAGTCGCCAGCATAACGATATTGGTGCTCATCGGGTGCTTTTTCAGGTCGCGGATGGACTCCCAGCTAAAGGTACCAATCGAAACCATAATCATCACTGCGACCAGCGCCGCCATGGGGATTTGCGACACCCAATCCGCCAAGAACACCACCATCAGCAGCAACACTACGCCTGCAATCAGCGTCGATAAACGCGTCCGGCCACCCGATTTAATGTTGATCACCGACTGGCCAATCATCGCGCAACCGGCCATACCGCCCATTAAACCAGCGCCAATATTGGCCACCCCTTGGCCTTTACACTCGCGGTTTTTATCGCTGGGCGTGTCAGTAAGATCATCCACAATCGTGGCGGTCATCATGGATTCCAGCAGGCCAACGACTGCCAGCATCACGGCGTAAGGGAAAATAATCATCAGGGTTTCAAGATTTAACGGCACGTTCGGCCATAGGAAAACCGGCAGCGTATCCGGCAGCTCGCCCATATCGCCCACGGTGCGAATATCCATACCGCTCACCATATACACCACGGTCAGCACCACGATGCACACCAGCGGCGAAGGAACCGACTTGCCAATCTTCGGCAAATAAGGGAACAAGTAGATAATCCCCAGGCCGGCCAGCGTCATGGCATACACATGCCACGTCACGTTGGTAAGCTCCGGCAGTTGCGCCATAAAAATCAGGATCGCCAGCGCATTCACAAACCCGGTGACTACCGAGCGGGAGACAAAGCGCATCAGCTCCGCCAGCCGCAGGTAGCCCGCGATAATTTGCAGCACGCCGGTCAGCAGCGTGGCGGCCAGCAAGTACTCCAGGCCATGCTCTTTCACCAGTGTCACCATCAGCAGCGCCATCGCCCCTGTGGCCGCAGAGATCATGCCCGGGCGACCACCGGTAAAGGCGATAACGACCGCAATACAGAACGAGGCATAAAGCCCCACTTTCGGGTCCACGCCCGCGATAATCGAAAAGGCGATCGCTTCAGGAATTAGCGCCAGCGCGACGACAATACCTGAGAGCGTGTCGCCCTTAATGTTAGAGAACCACTCATGCTTACTGAAAAGTGCCATTCAGGGAGTCCATGGTTAGGGGTTTAAAGACATTGCGCGCCGCAGCCGCACACAAAGGCAGCCCAAGAGCGCACGTTAGTAATAGATTGTCGGATGAATGCTACCAATCGAAGACGCAAACGCGCCGATAGCCAAATAGCGGCAACGGGGTGCCATAGCACCGATATAACGCGAAGAGCGTTATGGCGCTAATTAAGGAGGGAGAACCTAGGGTGGAGTCATCAGCCCTGGTGTCGGCAGAGCAACGGCTGCCATTGCATTGTTCATTACAGATAAACCTTGCTGTTCTATCATCGTTATTCAGGCGAGATGGCGGCAGCTAAGTGCGTTCCAGTCGCCTTGAGCGCGGCATTCTACCAGCAAACAGGCCAATTCGCACCCGTCACCCTAGACGTTTAGACGATGACCTGATCCCTAAGCTTGGCTTACCATGGCACTCAAACGGCGGCCCCACCGCCCTTTCCTCGCCACTTTCTACCTTACCCAACGAGAGGAACCGCACATGAGCCAGACAGTAGCAGTGATTAAAGGCGACGGCATCGGCCCTGAAATCATGGATGCCACCCTGCAAGTGCTAGACGCCCTTGAGTGCGGGCTGGACTACGAGTTTATTGACGCGGGCCTGGTAGCGCTTGAAAAACACGGCACGCTGATTCCTCAAGCCTCGTTGGATGCCATTGAAAAGCACGGCATTGCCCTGAAAGGCCCGCTCACCACGCCGATTGGTAAGGGCTTTTCATCGATTAACGTGCAGCTACGCCGCCACTTTGACCTCTATGCCAACGTGCGCCCCGCCATCAGCTTTCCCGGCACCCGCTCCCGCTACGATGATATCGACATGATCACCGTGCGGGAAAACACTGAAGGGGCTTACCTCTCCGATGGCCAAGAGATGCTCGACGACGGCAATACCGGCATCTCGGTGATCAAAGTGACCCGCAAAGGCTCCGAGCGCATCGTGCGTTACGCCTTTGAGCTAGCCAAACAGAATGGTCGCAAGAAGGTCACCGCCGTTCACAAAGCCAACATCATCAAGACCAGCTCCGGCCTGTTTTTAGACGTTGCCCGTGAAGTGGCCAGCGAGTATCCCGAGATCGAATTCCAAGAGATGATCGTGGATAACGCCTGTATGCAGCTGGTTATGAACCCTCACCAATTCGATGTGGTAGTCACCACCAACCTGTTCGGCGATATCCTCTCCGACCTGTGCGCTGGACTCGTGGGCGGTTTGGGCCTCGCCCCAGGGGCGAACATCGGTGAAAAAGCGGCCATTTTTGAAGCGGTACACGGCTCGGCACCCGACATTGCAGGCAAGAAAATTGCCAACCCTTGTGCGCTGCTATTAGCCGCTGCTCAGATGCTCGACCACCTCGGCATGACCGCCAAGGGGGATGCCATTCGTCAGGGGATTCGCGCTGTACTGGAGAACCGCCGCGATATGGTCACACCCGATATGGGCGGTACCGGCACCACCGATACCTTCGCCCAGGCGTTGGTGGAGCACTTAAAAGGCTAAACCTAGCCCAGCCATACATCGAGAAACAGCATGATCACCAAGCCCATCGCTAGGCCAAACGTCGCTTTCTTTTGATGGCCGCAGCGATGGGTTTCGGGAATGATTTCGTGGCTAATCACGTAGAGCATGGCACCTGCAGCAAACGCCAGGCCCCAGGGCAACAGCACTTGAGAAACGGTGACGACGCTGGCGCCAAACAGCCCGCCAATCGGTTCAATTAACCCCGTTAGCGCCGCAATCGACCAGGAGCGCCACTTGGAGTAGCCTTCCCCCATCAGCGCCACGGCTACCGCTAACCCTTCCGGCATGTTCTGCAAGCCAATGCCAATTGCCAGCGGCATTCCGCCCTCTAAGCCATTGGCACCAAAGCCAACGCCGACCGCCAAGCCTTCCGGCAGGTTGTGAATTGCAATGGCAAACACAAACAGCCATACCCGACGCAGCGAAGCAGCCTCCGGCCCTTCCCGCCCCTGTTGAAAGTGCTCGTGGGGTAAGCGTTCGTTGAGCAGTGCAATCGCCGCCATGCCCAACAAAATAGCGGTGCACACCAGTGCCGCCGGAATTGGCCCGCCCGAATAGTAGATCTCTGCGGCATCTAGCGCCGGAATAATTAGTGAGAAAAACGACGCAGCCAGCATCACACCTGCCGCAAAGCCCAACGCTAAATCACGAAACCCTCGGCTGGGTGTTTTTCCCAGCAGCACAGGCAGCGCCCCAACAGCAGTTAACAACCCAGCCACTAAACTGCCTAAAAATCCTAATAACAGCGTATTTTCCATGAATATCGTAAACTCGATGTGCGATGAGAAGGAACCAACAACGACAAGGGGACACTGTGACCATCACCGCTTCACTGGCCGCCACGCATTTCAGCTACATGCGCCCTCGCCTACTTGCCTTTGCGCGCTTACAGCTAAGGGACTCAGCCGCCGCCGAAGATGTCGTTCAAGAAACTTTGCTGACCGCCTTTGAAAAAAGCACGACGTTTGAAGGCCGCTCAGAGTTTGAAACCTGGGTATTTGGCATCTTGAAATTCAAGATTCTAGATCAGCTACGCCACCAGAAAAAACAGGGGCGCTGGCAGCCGCTAGATGACGACCTAGACGACGATACCCTAGACCGCCTGTTTGAAGCCAATGGGCATTGGCAACCCAACGCTCGCCCCAACGACTGGGGGAAGCCAGAACATGTATTGGAAAATCAGCACTTTTGGCAGGTGTTTGACGCCTGCATGCTCGCACTACCCGATAATATTGCTCGTATCTTTAGCCTGCGCGAACTTATTGGGCTATCAACCGAGGAGATTTGTAAGGAAACCGGCGTCTCTGAAACTAACTGCTGGGTTATTTTACACAGAGCACGGCTGCGCCTAAGAGAGTGCTTAGACAACGGTTGGGTTCGTTAGCAGGAGGAGATGCACATGCTAATGTGCCGGGAAGCGACACGCTTGATGTCGCTCAAGCTTGATAGAGCACTTACCTTCAAAGAGCGCACCGCACTGCGCTTTCATCTGTCTATCTGCAGTGCCTGCCGCGCATGCGCGCGTCAGTTTGACCTACTGCATCATGTGGGTGACCACCATCCTGCCACTCCCACTCACCGTGAAGACAAGCAGCATGATACATAACGCTTTTTAGCATACCGCCATGCCCGGGGAAGCCTGTATATCTGGCCTATGTACTCAGGGTTCTTATCTACAAAAACTCTTTTTACAAGCCTATAAAATTTAACTTTAATAAAAACAAGTACATAGAGTTACCGTTGTTACATTTTGTGCCATAGCGATACAGAACAGTGTTTTTTATAAAAAACTGGTCTATTCTAAGCGCATTTACAGCGCTGCACTTGAGACCTTGCCATCATGTTAAGCCCCTTTGCCTCTGGAGACTTACGTAGTGCGCTTCACGAGCACACTGCCTGTATCTACTTTTCACCTGAAGGCATCATTCGGGATGCCAGCCCGCTGTTTCTCGAAACGGTTGGCTATACGCTTGAGCAAGTGAAAGGGCAGCATCATCGGCTATTCTGTTTTATTGAAGAGACTCGCAGCAGCGAATACAGCAATTTTTGGCAAGCTTTGGCCGCTGGCGAGAGTCAAAAAGGACACTTTAGACGCCTCAATGCGCATGGTGAAGAAGTGTGGCTAGAAGCAACCTATGTGCCGATTAAAAACCGGCGCGGCAAAGTCATACAGGTATTCAAAGTGGCCAGTGATGTCACTGAAAAACACCAAAAAGCGTCCCGTGAACGAGCGATTTTGCAGGCGCTGAACAACTCCATGGCAGTAATCGAATTCACTCCCGATGGCCACATTTTAAACGCTAATAAGAATTTTGAGCAGGCCATGGGCTACCCGCTTCATAAGATACGCGGCGAGCACCACCGCATGTTTTGCGCGAAAGAGTTCTATCAGCAACAACCTAACTTTTGGAAGCAACTGGCTAATGGTGAGTTTAAACAGGGCAAGTTTATGCGCCTGAATGCTCAAGGCCGCGTTGTATGGCTAGAAGCTACTTATAACCCTATCGTGGATAACGAGGGCAAGGTAGTAAAAGTGGTGAAATTCGCTACCGATATCACCCGCGCGATTGAAGCTAGCGAAGCCGCCAAGGCAACGGTAAGCAGTGCTCGCACATCCTCTAATCAAACGGAGCGCATCGCCCAAGAAGGCTTAGAACACTTACACAAAGTGATTTCTCACTTTCAACATGCCAGCGATACGTTAGGAAATGCCCAGGAACTGATCAGCGCATTGAACAATCAAGCAGAGCAGATCAATAAAACGGCGAATACCATCGCCCAAATTGCCAGCCAAACCAATCTGCTCTCTCTAAACGCAGCTGTTGAAGCGGCTAGAGCGGGCGAGCAGGGGCGCGGCTTTGCCGTAGTGGCCAACGAAGTACGCCAGCTAGCACGAGGCTCTAGCGAAGCCGTCAATGAAATTACCCGGGTACTCAAAGAGAATAGCGCGCTAGTGCTACGCACCACCGAGGCGATGCAGCGGGTAGTTGAACAAGGCCATACCAGCCAAACTAGCGTGCAAGAAATCGAGTCGATTGTGAATGAGATACTTCAGGGGGCTCAAAGTGTCTCCCACTCTATCGAACGCCTAACGCTAGAACCCGCCTAACATAAAAAAGCCCCGACAGTGGCACTGGCGGGGCTTCCAATCGACTGCTTTTCGCGCGATTAACGCAGCTTGGTCTTGCGCAGGTAAGGCAGCACAGCGTCAAATTCACCAAATTTCTGCTTGGCGTCCTCGTCTGAGACGCTGGGCGGAATGATGACATCCTGGCCGACCGTCCAATCCGCCGGGGTGGCAATGCCATGCTTTGCCGTGGTTTGCAGCGCATCCAGCGCACGCAAAATTTCGGCAAAGTTACGGCCTACGGTCATCGGGTAGGTCATGGAGAGCTTTAGCTGCTTATCCGGGCCGATGATGAAGACCGAACGCACGGTGGCGCTGTCCGCTGGCGTGCGGCCATCGGGCAGGTAGGCATCTTCCGGCAGCATATCGAACAGCTTGGAGACTTTGAGGCCTTCATCAGCAATGATGGGGAAACCCACGCTGCTGCCGCTCGCGGTTTCGATATCGCCTGCCCAGCGCTTGTGGTCTTCCACGCCGTCAACAGAAACACCAATTACCTTAGTGCCGCGCTTTTCCCATTCGGCACTCAGTTTCGCTACTGCGCCAAACTCAGTGGTGCACACCGGTGTGAAGTCTTTGGGGTGCGAGAAGAGAATCGCCCAGCTATCGCCGATCCAATCGTGAAAACGAATCGGCCCTTGGCTGGTTTCTGCTTCAAAGTCAGGCACGACTGCATTGATACGTAATGACATCGTTGCTCCTCGTTAAAGTGAAGTGGCTCTCATACCTTATATGACTTTCAACGCCTTCACTATAGAACGTTTCACGCTAAGACAATGAGGTTATGGCAGCGTTCACTCTGCCGGTTTCACATTCTTATCTTCGCGTTTAATGCGTTTGACCCAACGCTGTTTCGCGTAGTGGCGCAGGTTCGCCACGCTGTCGGTTTCATCGACGATATCTTGGCCGAGAATGGTCTCAATAATATCTTCCAGCGTGATTAGCCCTACAAAAGTGCCATGCTCATCGTAAACCACCCGCATGTGCAGGTGATCTTTCAACATGGAGGTAAATACCTGCTCCACATTATTGGACACCTCGACGCTACCAATGGGGTGCATCAGCTCACGCATCGTTTTGGTGTCGTCGGCGTGGTACATATCCGCCTTGTGTACGTAGCCAAATGCCTGTTCGCCGTTATCCATCACCGGGAAGCGAGTAAACGGCGCTTTACCGTACTGCTCGTCAAATTCGCTAACGGTCATGTTCGGTGGCACGGTCTCACACACGGTGCGAGGCGTCATGGCCTTATTCACCGCAATGTCGTGCAGGTTGAGCATGTTGATGATGGTGCGCGACTCATCGGCGTCCAACACTTGCTCTTCCAGGCCAACCCGCGCCAGCACTTTGATCTCATCGCGCAGATCCACGTCATGCTCTGACTTACCTAAGCGGCGGGTAATCTGCTCCGACATCCAAATAAACGGCAGCAGACCCATAATCATCGGGTTGAGCAGCTTCGGCAACAGCGGCGCTAGGCCACGCCAGTAGGTAGCACCGATCGTCTTGGGGATGATCTCTGACAGAATCAGAATCAGCATGGTCATCACGGCAGAGACAATCGCAATAGATGACTCACCAAACACGACCGCTGCCTGAGCGCCCACCGCCGTTGCCCCGACCGTATGGGCAATCGTATTGAGCGTCAGAATCGCGGCAAGCGGCCGATCGATATTGGTTTTCAGTTTGGTCAGCGCGGTGTGAAGTTTGGGATTGTCTTCTTTTTGCTTGGCAATATAGCTCGGCGTAATCGACAGCAGCGCTGCCTCAAGAATAGAACACAGAAAGGAGAACGCGATTGAAAAGGTGGCAATCGTGATGAGGAGGAACATGGAAGCTCTAGGTAGTGGGTGAAATAGCGTTATAGAGATTCAACAAAGAGGTGTCAATCATTAGCCTAGGCGAACCACCTGCCCTTTCGCTAGCTAACCTATGTGAAATTTGTAGCCATACTCGGCATGTGCCACCTGACTCGGTTACGCCCCTCTTTCTTTGCGCGGTAAAGCGCCAGATCAGCATATCGCAGATCATCTTCCCAGCGATCAGCGCTCCTCTGCGAGCTAACTTGGCACGCACCAATACTTACCGTGACATTGACCTCTCCTTCACTAGTCGCAATCGGCTCTGCGGCAATCGACTCACGCAACACCTCAAGTATGGAGGCACCCTCTGTATCATATAAACAGACACCAAACTCCTCTCCTCCCATTCTTGCTACTAAATCTCCTGAGTTTAAAAAAGCACTTAAACGAAAGGCAACCTCCTTAAGCACTTCATCGCCCGCCTGATGACCATACTGATCATTAACCAACTTAAAATAGTCAATATCAATGATAGCAATAGTAAAATATGATGCTTTTTGAGAATAAAACCCAGATACACGCTCTATAAAAGCTCTACGGTTAGGCAGCCCGGTTAGCACATCAGTTTCAGCTAAGTAACGCAATTTTTGCTCAGCTGAATAGCGAGATTTCTCAACTTCAAATGCATAAAAAAGTGCCCCCAACGTATCTAATAACGGCTGCAGAAATAGGGCATCTTCCTCAGTATAATCTTCTGCTTTGTTGGCCAAACCAATCATACCAACGGTTTCATTACCAATCTTAATAGGCAGCCCTAAAAAGCGCAGTAAGGGCGGGTGCCCTGATGGCGTGCCACGTGAGGCATAGTGAGGGCGATTAGCAATCAACACGTTACCGCTGGTCACCACATGGCCAAACAAATTATTTAGATCATTAAAAAACAGCTCACCCCGCTGGTAGGCACGATACAGTTCGTTGGCTTCTTCACTCCAACTAATGTTGGAAAGTGCATGTATAAACAGTGCCTTAGAGTCTTCTCCCTGTACCATTATTTGGCCAATCAGCCCAAACTGGCTTTCAGCAAGCGACAAAATTTCATCAAAAATCAGCTCGCAGGAATGACGGATATTCTTCTCATGAAGGAAGACACTCTGCGCTCGATTCATAAAGTTAAGCAACTGCACCTGCTTACGCTCACGTAGCTCAGCGTTTTTCTTTTCAGAGATATCACGGGTGATACATGACAAACGCAAAGGGCGACCGGCAATATTATAGGCGACTACGCGACCATAAGTGTTTACCCATATCCAGCGGCCATCCCCATGGCGCATCCGATAATCCACGTTGAGTGCTGAACCATCGTTGGCTAAATGGCTCCGAATCGCGTTATTAAGCCGTGTAAAGTCGTCGGAATGAACCAAACTTTTCCAGAAATTGGAGAAATTTTCTACCTCATTCAACGCCAAGCCCAACAGATCACACCAACGCTGATTGAACACATTGCGGTCAGTGGAAATTTTCCAGCCCCAAATTCCTACATCATCAGCAGGCTCGATGATCATAGATAAATCACTTTCGCTTATAAAACATTTTTGTTTATCAGCAAGATGCACATAGTGACTTATAAAATAGCTAAGCGACTCCAAGAAACGTAGGTCTTTGGAAGAAAGCGTGTTGGGCTTATCGTCAATTAAACAAATAGCACCCACCTCTCTTTCATCCACCATCAGCGGCACGCCTGCATAAAAGCGAATGCATGGCTCTGCAAGTACCAATGGGTGGTCGCAAAAATCTGGATGAAGGCTTGCATCTTCAATCACGAGGGGCGCACGAAGCGCTAGCACATGGCGGCAGAAGGCACCCTCTAACGCAGCAAAATCTACATTAAGTCCAGATTTGGCAATAAACCATTGTTTTTGAGCAGCAATCGAAATTAACGCTATGGGGAAATCAAAATAAATAGCCACGGATGCAATCAAGCTATCCAACGTTTCCGTGTCAACCGAAGTCGCAGCTTTACGTTCACTAACAGAGTGCCATTGCTTGTTTAACATGACATTGTGCCTTTACAACGCTGAACAAGAATCCCCCTAAAAAATTAGCTATTCTTTATCGGACATTTAACACCTACCTGTCAAGATTGATGAAACGCCGCCCGAAAGGCCTCATTATTATCAATTACTTACAAAATTAAATTTAAATTCTGCTCACACTTTATTCGCTATAACAATGTTATGAAACGCATCCACACTGAAACACAATAAAAAATAATAAAAAATTACTATTAGAGGTAATAAAAATTACCAATATAAAAAAACCATGCCATATTAACCTTAGGTACCTACCCCTTGTGCCTGATCCTCTTATGACCTGACTAAAGACAGAGAAGGCAAAAATGTATATCAATCTTCTTAACTCGCCTCTTTATAGTGCGCTACTTAACCACACAGCTTGTATTTTCTTTACACCTCAAGGGGTTATCAAACATGCCAGCCAAGCATTTTTAAAAGTGATGGGGTGCCGCCTGGAGGATATCCAAGGGCAGCATCACCGTATCTTCTGCGATGCCGCTGAAGCACAACGCCCCGAGTACCAACAGTTTTGGCAGTCGTTGGCCTCTGGCGAAAGCCACCACGGACGATTTCGACGCTTTAAAGAGAACGGTGAAGAAGTTTGGCTAGAAGCCACCTACCTGCCTATTTACTCGCGTACCGGCAAAGTGACGGAAATTTTCAAAGTAGCGAACGAGGTAACCCAAAGCCACCAGGAAGCCCAGCACCAAGATGCGCTACTAGAAGCGCTGCACCGCTCCATGGCCGTGATCGAGTTCTCGCCGGAAGGCTATATTCTCGATGTAAATCAGAATTTTGAAAGCGTCATGGGGTATCAAAAAGCCGAATTGATTGGCAAGCATCATCAAATGTTCTGCCGCCCGAACTTTTACCGGCAACAGCCTAACTTCTGGCAAAACCTTGCTAACGGTGAATTCAATAAAGGCCGCTTTGAGAGGATAGACGCACAGGGCAAATCCGTATGGCTGGAAGCCACCTACAACCCTGTGAAAGATGCCAGTGGCACTGTGATAGAAGTGGTAAAGTTCGCCAGCGACATTACCCCTTTAGTAGAAAAAGCCAACGCCACCTCAGGCACCATCAGTTCAGCACAAAGCAGCACTTCACAAATTGAACGCACCGCCAAAGATAGCCTGGACCACTTAGATGAAATGGTGAAAGGCTCAGAGCAGGCAGCGCAAACCCTAGCAAAAGCACAAGAACTGATCGACGCGCTGCACAAGCAGTCGCAAAGCATAAATGCGATTACCGAATCTATCGCCAAGATTGCCAGCCAAACCAATCTACTTTCTCTTAACGCCGCAGTAGAAGCCGCCCGCGCAGGCGAACAGGGCCGAGGCTTTGCAGTAGTCGCCAACGAGGTACGCCAACTCGCCAAGGGCTCCACCGAGGCGGTTGCTCAAATAACGCAGGTGCTAAAAGATAATAGCAGCCTAGTGGAGCGCACCACCCAAGCCATGCAACAGGTCATTCAACAGGGTAAAGCCAGCCAAACCAGTGTTAGTGAAATTGACGCCATCGTGAATAAAATTCTGCAAGACGCCCGCAGCGTGGCGCGCTCCATCGAACAGCTAGCGGCCGATACGCATATCTAGCCGCACCGATTTTCATGCACAGGGATGTGCACCCTAATCAAAAAAAGCCAGCGCGTATGGCGCTGGCAATCAATCGAAAGAAAGCGAGTCCTCCTAGCTCCAACATTCACTCCATTAGCACTCTGACCACATTCTGACAAGGTTGTTATACGTTCCCGTTAAAGCTACTAGCTCTTTATTGGACTCGCCCTGTGCGGCTCGCAGTGCGCGTAACGCGTTATCCATCTCATACAGCAAACGCCGTTGTTCGGTGTCCCGAATAAGGCTTTGCATAAACATATAACAGCCCAACCGCTCACCTTGAGTAACCGGCGTCACTTCATGAAGCGTGCCCGAAGGGTACGTCACCAAACTGCCTGCAGGGAGCTTAATCGTCTGCTCGCCGAAGGTATCGGTTATTTTTAGCTCTCCCCCCTCGTATTCGCTGGGGTCCGATAAGAAGAGCGTGGCCGATACATCGGTACGCAAATAGCTGCCATCCGGCAGCGAGCGTAACGTGCTGTCAATATGCTGGCCATAGTGGCTATCTTCTACCGTGTAGCGGTTAAAATTAGGCGGTATGATTTTAAAGGGCATCACCGCACTCATCAGTTCTGGGGTTCGGTTGAGTGCTCGCATGACGAGTACACGAAGCTCTCTGAGCACCTCAGAACTTTCCGGTATTTGGAGATTTTTCTTCACCTGCCGTGCCTGTGGGCCGGCACTTATTCCACGTGCCCACTCGGCTGCGTGCAGCTGGCGGCGAACCGCCGCCAGCTCTTCAGGTGTCAGAATATTTTCAAAACTGACAATCATCACAAGCCTCTACATAGGTGGCTTAAAAGTCATAACGCAGCGTGGCAATGACATGACGGCCAGGCCCAGGTATGCCCTGAGCTCCGCCCTCTGCTACTTGAGAAATGTACTCTTCATCCATCAAGTTAAAGCCATTCACGCGCAGTTGTAGCTCTTCATTAAATCGATAGGCAGTAGACGCATGAAAAAGTGAGTAACTATCCACACTCACCTGACGACGACGCGCACCCGGTTCTGATGCTACGTTATTGACTTGATCGGCCACATACTCCATACCGCCCCCAATGGTCCATTGAGACGTCACTTCGTAGTCTGTCCAGAAGTTAAACGTATGCTCTGGCGTTCCTCCTAAGCGTGAACCAACTTCCCAGGCATTATTTGAACTCAGCACTTCGGAATCCATAAAGGTGTAGCTAGTGTAGAGCTTCCAGCCAGGAGTCAGGCTACCCATCGCACCTATTTCGAACCCTTCTACACGCTGCTCGCCATCCAGCACATTCAACAAGTCACCGCCACCAGCGGCAGGTGTTCGAGCATTGGTTTTATCGGTGCGGAACAGCGCAGCACTCACCAGCAAGTTGTCTGCTAGGTTCCATTTAGTGCCTAACTCATAAGCAACGGTTTGTTCGGGGTCTGTATTAAATGCGTTTAAATCAACTATATCTTCTCGACCGCCACTTAACGCATTGCCGCCGCCCGCTAGCTGTACAAGGCCTCGGTCAAAGGTACCCGTTACATCAAAGGCGGTTCCTACCGATGCATAAACACTGCCATTATCAGTAGGCGTGAAGACTAACCCCAAGTTACCGCTCCACTCACTGTCGGTGCGAGAAATAGGGCCAATGGGGTCAACCCACCCGTAATCCGTCGCGGTAGATTCGACGTGATCCCAGCGCACGCCAGCGTGAACGTCCCATTTAGGATCCAATGCCACAGTATCGAGGGCATACAGACCAATCTGCTCAGACTCTAAGCGATGGCGCGTGCCATCATAAGGCACTTCTGGGCGGGTACGCGGCGCAGGGTTATAAAGATCAGTAGCTGGACCTCTTACATCCGGGCGACGATCATTTTTAATATCGACGTAGCCGACCTCTGCACCCAGCACCAAATCATGCTGAAGCGACCCCGTATCGAAATTTACCACTAAATCTGTTTGGTTGAAGAAGGATGTGTCTGTTTGATCACGAGGCTTTAAGTCACCGCGTACCTGTACTTGAGAAAAATCACCGCTCCCGAAGGCTGTTTCAGGCACGATTAAGCGTGGCGATGACGTTAAGGAATCGTTCTCAACACGACTGACTCGCAGCTGGTTACGCAAGCTCACCTGTTGATTAAAGCGATGCTCTACTGCTAGGCCGAGCTGATTCACATCAATGTCTTGATAGTCATCTACATGGCCAAAATAGTCGCTGTAATCTATTCCCGGTGGTAAAGCACCGGTGTAGTAACCGTCGCTAGCACGCTGCCCACTGGCTGTGCGGCCATTAGCACCTAGCTGACTGGCATCACCACTAAAACCTTCACGGTCAAATGGAATCCCTTGGTCGGGCGTGTTGTTTTGGCGAGTATGTAAAAAGTCGACCTCCACCTGGGTGTCGCCCTCTAGCCCCCACACGTAAGCGGCGTAAACACCTTGGCGCTCTTGATCAACAATATCGCGTCCTGGGTTATCCTGCGTATGACTCATTACGTTAATACGCAGCGCACTGTTATCGTCAATGC